>JAVHOR010000071.1:0-2712 GCA_036170175.1 Patescibacteria group bacterium
CGAAAAAGACAATGGAGACGGACGTGGGAGATCAGGCAATCTCACTTTTTTCATCGCGAGTACTGAAAAGTCTACCGCTCAAGAGAAGCTCGAGAAAATAGACGTAGACAAGGAATACATTATTGTTGGTATTCTTCCAAGTGAAGAATCGATTATTTATGTTCATAGTAGTTCTTTTCCGGAAGGTTCACTGAGTCATTATTCTCAACTCAAGGTAAAATGTCAGTCAAGCGATGTGATGCAGGGAGTACGTGAGAAAATTATGGAACAAGGACTTCTCGTTTCATCATTGTCTGATACTATTGATCAAGCGAATAAGATATTCTCTATTGTACAAATTGTACTGATGAGTTTTGGTATTGTTGCTCTCGTTGTCTCTGCTATCGGTATGTTCAACACGATGACCATTACCCTAATGGAACGTACCGAGGAAATTGGTATTATGAAATCTATCGGAGCTTCTGATATGACTATCTCTATTTTGTTCCTTGCAGAATCTATCATTATGGGATTTCTTGGAGGGCTCGGAGGTGTGATACTTGGTATTTTGGGAGGGAAGGGTCTCAATATCACTATCAATTTCTTGGCAGTTCGTCTTGGTGGGACGTCAGTTGACCTTTTCTATACGCCGACATGGTTTATCGGACTCATTCTTATCTTTGCGGCTTTTGTAGGATTTCTCACGGCTGTAGTGCCAGCCAAACGCGCAAGTCAGATCGATCCTCTCGATGCACTTCGATATAAATAAAAAATTATTTTCTTTCGAGAAGTTGATAGGACGATATTTCCTTATTTATTAGATATTTATCTCTATGCAGATCAAGGCGAAGAAGTCACTAGGACAAAATTTCCTCAAAGATGAAACTGTCATTGAGAATATTCTTAATATTGCAGAAGTTTCTTCTGGGGATTGGATATTTGAGATTGGTCCTGGTACAGGGGCACTTACTTCGAGGTTAGTAGGTAAAGCAGAAAAGGTGGTTGCTATCGAGATTGATCATGAACTTGTTGTCCATCTTACAAAGGAGTTTGAAACATCAGCAGGACTTTCACTTCTTGAAGGAAATATCCTCGATATGAATTTGAAGGAAATTTTGGAAGATTTACAATTTTCAGAGCATCCTTATAAAATTATCGCTAATATCCCATATTACATCACAGCACCTATCGTGAGGATACTGCTCTCTCTTCCATATCAGCCAGTCTCGATGACACTGATGGTCCAGAGTGAAGTAGCAGATCGTCTGTCCGCGAAACCAGGAGAGATGAGTCTTCTTTCTCTTATGGCACAGTATTACGCTACTGTGGAGAAAAAACTTTTTGTATCAAAAGAATCTTTCGATCCGATACCGGGTGTCGATAGTGCCGTGATCCAGATTATTCCAAAGAGAGCATATGATAGAGAAGAAGATCGGAAAGTGTTTCGTCTAGCGAGGGCTGGATTTTCTGCTCGTCGTAAGACACTTGTGAATAATCTCTCATCGAGTCTCGGGATTTCAAAAGAAATTATAGAATCGAAATTAGAAACACTCCATCTGAGAAAAGATATTCGGGCGCAAGCACTCTCGGTAACAGACTGGGAAAACCTCCAGAAAATCTCTTAGAAGAGAAGAAATGTTATTATGAGTCCATAGAGGATAGTGAGGGCAAGGATAATACCAGGAAGTTTACGAAAGGAGAAGAATGACGATGGATGTTCTTCTCCTTTTTGTATAGCGAGAAAAGCGAGACTGCCGAATACAAGTGCAGGGAAGAAGAGAAATCGAGCGTTGAGAACAATGGGACTGAATATATAAAGAAGGAATGTGAGGATCCCAATCAGTAGTTGTGCTCTCTCTGCTCCGAGAAGTACAGGGAGGGTGTAGATGTTGTCTTTCTTATCTCCTTCAATATCTTTGAAATCTTTGATAGGAAGACACAAGGTGTATGAGAGGAACAAATAGGCCAAAAGGGGGAAAGGGAGAAGCATAATATTTTTTTCTGGAGCGACAAGGATGAATCCAGTAATAAGAATAAGTATTCCTGCAAAACCAGCGAGCAGTGTAGCGAGGAGAGGAAATCGTTTGAGTCGAAGTGGTACAGATGAATAGAGCCAAGCAATCATCTGGTATCCGAGGAGAATGAGCATTGCTGAAAAACTCATAATACCAGCGAAGATGAGTGATGTAATGAAAAAAAGAAGAGCGAAAGTGTGATAGAGTTCTTCTGGAATAACTTTTTTTATGAGAGGACGATCATTATTGGTGAGAACATCAATGTCTTTATCAAAAATATCATTCCAGATTACGGAAGCTATCCAAGCGCTTTCCACCGCAATAGTGAGAAGAATAATGCCTGCAATATGGAAAAAATCAAGAGTGAATGAGGCGCCAGTAAAGAAAATTGCAAGTATTATTCCGAGAAAGAGGAGTCCGCCGTGATAGATAACTTGAGGGATACGAATATTTCTGAGAAGAGCAAAAAAATAGAGAGGATATTTCTTATAGAGTAAGATCCCTACAAGAAAAGTGCTGAATACACCATATACGATACTCATTTTCACATTAAGTACGCTTCGAAAGTCAGTGAGATCACGAGAAAAAATATGCTCTGGGGTGAGGAAGAGACCAGCGACATCATTTTGATTGATGGCGAAAAACCCTTTGTCAAAACTGAGAATACCAAGTGTCAGCCACGAAGGGAATGTACCAAGGATAAAGAGTACAGTATAGG
>JAVHOR010000072.1:0-8700 GCA_036170175.1 Patescibacteria group bacterium
GAAAAATCGGTACCTATCTCGACTATAAGAATATCATCCTCGATAAAGAATATCATGAGAATTTCACTATTGGCGAATCTCTCACTCGAGCAGTCTCTGAGACATATGCTCTCTCTCGAATGACGCTTGATGTCCTCGGAAGTACTCTCAGAAAACTCATATCTCCTCATACGATCACCGAGAGAAAAGAGGCAACAGAAATGCTCTCGGGTCCAATCGGTATAGGATCGACCTTTGTCGAAGTCGTACATGTCTGAGTGACATGGAAGATTATATTCTCCATCATTGCACTTCTCTCGATCAATCTCTGAGTTCTCAATCTTCTCCCATTTCCAGCACTTGATGGCGGGCGACTTGTATCCACTGGAGTTATGGCATTTGCGAGCCTTTTCACGAAGAAAAATAGTTTTCTTATCAAGCTTGAGCGATATGTCCACGGTGGAGGTATGATTTTTCTTCTCTTTATCTCTGTTCTTATTGCTGGAATGGATATCTGGAAAATGTTTTTATAATTTTTATTTATGCCAATTCTCTCACTTTTCTTCATCCTTTTCGGAATTACGGTCATTGCTTTTCCTGCATTTATTGCCTATATCATTGGATTCTTTTTTCTCTTTCTTTGAGTGAATTCGCTTCTGATCTCTCTTGCAATGCGAAGGAGATCAGATTCGAGTGAACGAAAATGGTCATTTGCAGGATATGAGCTCATAAAAAAGAAATAATTATCGAATGCTCCAAAATATTCTCAGCGTCATCTGTATAATCATCTTCTCGCTTTTTCCAGTCCTTCTCTGGGCGTATGGCGCGGTATTTCTCTCATCACATCCATGGAATCGGAGAAGATTTATTATTGGACTTCTCGGATGATGATGTACCGTCTGACTTATCGCGATTTTCTCATCATTTTTTGGAGGAAATCTTCTCTTGCAGATACTTACCACTATAGGAGTATTTCTTATTATTTGGATTGGAGTAGTGATCTTCACACAGTATTGATCGATATATATTCGCACATTTATCCGAAAAATTATCGGACTTCACATTCTTCTTATATCAGTGAGTTTATTCGTGTATTATGGCATATCTCACTTTTTTCCTACGACGCCACTTACGCTCTCGCTTTTCTCTGGAATGAGTTGATTTTTCATCGCAGCAAGTCTCGAAGAATGAGTAAAGCATCTCTCAAGCGTCTGACTCTCATCACGAGATTTTCGATTCTCTCGAAGAGATTTTCTTATTTTTACACTTTTCATTACGCTTGGCTTTGTGTTTTTTGAGAATAGTATCTATCTCATTCGTGCAATTCCCGAGTGAATCTCGAGTGTCATATGGGCTGGCATTACACGATCAATCTTCTCTCTCTCATTGCATGTATTTGCAGCAAGTATCTGTATTGTATTCTGGTGGCGAGCACTCTCGTACTGAGTATTTTCATGGCAATATAGTATCTTATTTCTTGCCGGATTTGCATTGGCAACAACTGTCCATGGTATCTTCAATATTGCTATCCAACAATGATATACAGTGGTAGTTATTATCCTTGCCATTCTGTCCTATATATTCTTTACTCAGTGGCTTCTCTATGATGATACGAGTGAATAGATATTTTCCGTAGTTTCTCACTGAGAGATTCGATAGTGATTCTTTTTGTCGGGATTATACTTTCTCCGAGAATTTCTGGCCATTCGATGAGGCATATGGTATCAGGATCTTCGAGGATTTCTGTGATACCAAGAAAAAGAAGGTCTTCAGGATTTTCGACACGATAAAGATCAAAATGATAGATATTCTCTCCGTATTTTTGGTAATACATATAAGTCGGAGAACGGATAATAAGAGAATCACCATCGAAATATTTCTTGAGAAGCGTTCGGATGAATGTCGTCTTTCCAGCACCGAGATCTCAGATAAAAAAAATCCTATCACCAGGAAAGAGTGGAAAGACAATATTTTTTAGAGAAACTTCGGATATATTCTCATAAGTGTCAAGGTGAAAATCATGGGGAGTTTGCATGTCGATATATATTCTGTTATGCTAGACAAAGTATCCATAATTCATTTTTATGCAAATAGATAAAACCCCAATTCTTCCACCAAAGAAAAGTGCATTTTCACTCTATCTTTCTCTTATACTTGTTTCTGCTGTCGTGGGTGCATATATAGGACTTTTTTTCTATAATCTCTCTCTCGATAATACTATCACAGATAAGAAGGATGCTATTGCTCATGTGGAGAAACAAATGAGTGATATATCAAAAGATCAAGATATTATTATTCGAAAGATTCTCTCATCCAATACTATTCGGCCATCTATTGATCTCCGTGGTCTTATTTCAGAATTCCGAAATGCAGCAACTCGTGCAAATGTCAGACTCAAGGGATTTTCTGTAAAAAATGATGTTATTAGTACAAGTCTTATAGCTATAGAATGAGATCCTTCTCTTCATCCAGATCCAGCAGCGACCATCATCAAGATGATGCGAGAATATGACACTGGCCGACCATATTTCTCCCTCGAGCCAATTTCGAGCATTTCTGGAGACTCCACCAAGCGTACTACAGGTATAGAGTTCCATGTAAAATCAAAATAATTCCTTATATTCTTTCTATGTTTTCTTTTCTCACTCATCGTGCAACGTCGCCTATCCTCATAGGAATAGCTATTTTCTTTGGAATATTTATTCTGAAACCACTGTATCAGAATTATATAGAAAAAGAAACGATTCTTTTTGCTCTCGAAAGAGATTTCACACAAAAAGAGAAAGAATATAATGATATCGTAAAAATTAAAGAAAAATGAAATTCTGGTTCTACGAGTGATATATCACTTCGAGTGAAGAAACTCGGACGAAAATTTAATACAAGTGATATTATGCAGACTGTAATGCTCAATGACTTTACCAAAAGTGCTATAGCGAATCCTGCCCATATAAATATCTCAACTATATCGGTTGATAAGGGATCTAAGCTTCCCAATGGACTTTCTCTCTGAAATGTAAATATTGCCATCCAAGGGACAAGTATAGAAGATATCGTCTCTTATATTACCTATCTTACGACTGCTTCGGATTTTGTTTTCACACTCGATAATATTTCTCTTCCGATCGATACGGCTCCTGGAGAAAATGAAATTGCCTGAGGGTACGGACTTTCTCTCTCACTCGGAGTCTACTATTATGAGTAGTCTTTCAAGCTCTAATATTCAAAAAATTATGTCTCTTTTTTCTTCCATCTCAATCAAAGATAAAGCTCTCTTCTACGAAAATGTGGCAAATCTTCTCGAATGAGGAGTGACTCTTCTCTCAGCACTTCATGGACTCAGAGATCGTCTTGGACCAGGCAAGCTTCAAGAATGAGTCGACCATCTTGTATTTTTCGTCGAATGATGAGATCCAGTAAATGTGGCTATGCGAAAGCTCCCGAATTTTTTTGAAGAACAAGAAGTTGCTATCGTAGAAAGTGGTGAGCAGACTGGAATGATTCAGAAATCTTTTCTTGCTATCGCAAATGATCTTAGAGCTCAAGATGAGCTCAGAAGCAAAGTAATGGGCGCTCTCACATATCCATTTATTATTCTTCTCTTTCTTGGACTTGCTCTCTCAGTCGTGATGGTGTATGTCGTTCCTCAGCTCATGCCAATTATCGGAAATCTTTCGAGTGAACTTCCATGGACCACGAGAACGCTCATCGGAAGTAGTGAATTCCTCAAAGGCAACTTTATATATATCATTCTTACTCTTATTGCAGTATTTTTTATATTTCAGTGATATACTCGTACAGATCATGGAAAGTATTGGTGGGATAAGCAGAAATTCTCATTCCCACTCATTGGAAATGTCTATAAGAATTATCTCATAGTACGGGTAATGTCGACATTTTATCTTCTCAATTCTTCATGAATTAGTATTGTAAAAACGCTCAGACTGACAGGATCAAGTGCTGGTAATGCTGTAATTTATCGGCTTTTTTCTGTGATCTCAGATGATGTCGCTCATGGAACAAAGATATCGACTTCTATGCAAGATCGAGATAGTGAACATACATTTTTTACGGCTGATATTCTCCAGATGATCGAGAGCGCTGAGCGAACATCGACTCTCGCAGGAGTGACACAAAAAATTGCTACTCAATATAAGAGAGAAGTCGATACTGCACTTGCGACAATGGTAAAATTTATCGAACCGATAGCATTACTTCTTGCTTGAGTATTTGTACTTTGGTTTGCGATAGCAATATTTTCGGCTATCATGCAGATAGTATCCATTGCAGGAAACTAATTCTATGCATTCCTTTCGTTATTTCATCAGAAGAAAATGAGGATTCACTCTTATGGAACTCATGATTGTCATAAGTATGATGATGATTCTTATGTCTATAGGAATGATTCCCTATGGGATTTATATGGATCGAGCTCAGGTAGAAAAAACTATTGATTCCATCAGTCAAGAATGGGTGCTCGCCCATAATAGTGTCAGAAATGGAATTCTCTATGACGGCATTCATCACGGAATACTCTTTCTGAAGCTCGAAAAATGAGCAAAAAATATTGATATTCTTCTCGCATCTGGATCGATAGTTGGGAATGCTAGTGTCTATAAAAAAATATCTCTCGAATCAAAAATTGAAATCCTGAGCTTTTCTGGAGTTGACCAAAATATATCTCCATTCTATTATAGAATAGATCCTCCTTATGCAAGTGGTGCATTCTTCTCAGAGAGTAATACCGTTCTAAATTCTACAGGCATTATTCTTCAGATTGGTTACCCATGAGCTTCTCTCGAGTCATGACGAGCTCGAAATATACTTCTTCGCCCGTATTATAACTAGCAAAAATGATTGCGACTTCTTCCTTCATCTCAAATAAAAAATGATTCACCCTTATCGAGCTCATCGTCGGTATGGCGATTTTCTCTATTGGAATGACGGCCATTCTCGCGCTTCTCTACAATACGACCGATAATTCTCTCTATTCCCGCCATGAGATAGTAGCTGCAGATATTCTCCGCGAGCAAGTAGAACTCGTGAAAAATATTCGAAATTCGAATGTACGAAATTTTGTTCCTTTTGATCGAGTACGACTCGAATGAGTGGCATCATCAAGCTTTAGTTCTGGTACATTTATCATAGAAAATGACTTCACTTCTTCGAAAGTTACCTATGATCAGAATGGAGGAATTACATCATCTCCAGTATATATGAAAGATATTAGTGCAATATTTCCTACGGATATAGAAGCACGATTCAATAGTGCAAAACTCTATCTCGATTCACAGGGAAGATTCACCCATTCTCCTACAAATACTGGTACGCTCTATGCATCCTATATTAATATCCATCCTCTGGAATTCGATAATGGATGAAGTCCTATGATAGTGCAAAAAGATGGGAAGAATCAATGATACATTCTCGATGCTCATGTGATCGTGAATTCTAGGGGATATCGTGAATATGATTTGAGTACTCTTATTACTGACTGGAAAAAATAAATTATGCGAAAGCTTTTCTCCCATTCATCTGGATTCACTCTTATAGAAATGGTTATCACTGTTACGATTTTTGCTGTGATGAGCATTGCTGTCGTATCTATCTATATTCAGACGACAAATCTCGCACAGAAACTTCGTATGACCCGTCATCTCTCTGAGACGGCTCGTGAGATCACGGAGAGAATTGCTGATGATGTGAGAGAAAAATGAATGACAGGAGTGATCATTTCTGCTTCAACAAATCCTTATTGGAATTGATCGAGCTCTTATTCTTCGAGTGGTAGTGAAATACTCGGTATTTGAGATGGAAATAAGGCGTATATATATGGAAAGAAATCTGAAACAGGAATAGATCCGTGTGATACTGTGAATCAGAATGATCCAAAAATCCACTGTGGACTCTATGTATTGGAGTGAACAGATTATGCGAATGCTTTTAATCTTGTTGATAGCTTTATTCCCGAAGAAGAGAAAAAACGTGTAAAAATAGAAAACCTCAATTTCTATATTTCTGGCGATGGAAATACTACAGAAAAGAAAGTCACACTCGTGTTTACACTTGTACTCATGCCACGCATTGGAATACCAGCATGACTCATAGCAGATACAAGACTCCATATAGAGACGACGATCAGTGAACGTTTTTTTAGAGAATAATGACTATGCTTTCATCACATATCACATCATCACGAAAAGGATTCTCGATCCTTGTGGCTCTTGGGACGACATGAGTACTTCTCGTCATTGTGCTCGGAATAGCAAGTGTCTATCTGAGCGAGATGAAGCTCTCACGACTTCACTATGATAATATCCTCACCTATGCTCAGGCAGAGTGAGCCTTCGAGTATGCTATGCTCAAGATAGCAAATCATCGAGAAGGATTCTCTGATAGTGTGACAAATGCTGATCTTGATGGAAAGATGCTTATAGGATCCACTGAGCGTACCAAAAACATAGAGACAAACTATACTATAGAAGCTCAGTCAAACTCAGGGACTTTTTCTCTTGCATCTATGGGCCATCTTATCCTCCCTCTTTTTATCGGAGATGGATTTACTCTTACTCCATGAACTTCAAAAAATCCAAGCTCACCATGAACTGTGACTCAAGTTTCTACTCTTAGGATTTCTTGAGCGGGTGAAAATATCTCATGGAATATTATCGCCATGAGTGGAAGCGAGAATGTGAGCATTGCTGGAACAGGAGAGATTAATCCCTCTACAATTTGAATAGTTCGTCTCAGGGGTATCTCTTGCTATGCAGCAGATGGAAGTGAAATGCCAATTGGTACTTCCACCACAGAATGAGTATGTCCTCCACCCTATAATGAGGAAGAACTAACATATTTTTATGATCTCACCGGAAGTGTAGATAGTTTTTTGAAGAGCAAGGATACGCCATTCTGATCAAATTCACAAACATCTCGAAAAATGAATATCACGGATCCTTACCTCATGATATTTAATAATTGAGTAAATCCAGAGGATATCACTATCGAAACAAATACTCCTTTCGCACTTCCAGATATTACTGTCACTGCAGAATCCAAGAAGGGAAATGCTATGCAATCCATAAGGTTCTACAAGGATAATTCTGGATATTATGATGCTCTCAAATATGGCGTCTACGATACAGCACCATTATAGAACCTAAGAAAATCTACTCGAAAGTATCAGTATTTCTTGAGTGTTCAATCTCATAGAATTTCTGATGTTGTTTCTCGAACTTGAGATCGATCTGTCCTGTTGGTCCATTTCGATTCTTTCGTATATAGACATTTGTAATTCATGGAATTTCTGAGAATTCATTATAATAGTCTTCTCGATAAATCATGAGAACAATATCAGCATCCTGCTCGATCGATCCCGATTCTCTAAGATCTGACATCAATGGTCGCTTATCAGGACGAGCTTCCACTCCACGAGAAAGTTGTGAGAGAGCAATGACAGGAACATCGAGCTCACGGGCGAGTGACTTGAGTCCACGAGAAATTTCAGATACTTCTTGTACACGATTCATACTGTTTCCACTCGACATGAGCTGGAGGTAGTCAATGATTACAAGATCAAGTCATGATTCCATTTTGAGACGACGAGCTTTACTTTTGAGCTCTATAAGTCCAGCACCAGCAGGAGAATCATCCATATAGATTTTCGAACGAGAGAGTTTTTCGAGAGCATCACCCATTCGAGCAAATTCATCTTCAGAAAGTTTTCATTTCTGGAGTTTCCAGCTGTCGACTGCCATTGCTGATGCGATAAGTCGATCAGTGAGTTGTTCTTTTGACATTTCGAGAGAGAATATAGCGACATTTTTCCCTTGTTCTCAGACATTCTGAGCAAAATTCAGAGCCATTGCAGTCTTTCCCATCGATGGACGTGCAGCAAGAATAATGAGATCTCATCGCTTGAATCCTGAGAGTTTGTGATCGAATGTCGGGTATCCTGTCATAATACTCGAATATTGTGCCATATTGGGATCTTCATGGATAGCCGCGAATTCCTCATAGCGTGCATTGAGTATGTCTTTGAGTGGAGTGAGCTTATTTTGGATAAATGTCTGCGTGACAGAAAAAAGTGATTTTTCTGCTTTCTCGAGAAGTTCAGTCGTCTCAGATTCCTCATCGAATCCTGTATGAGTGATATCATTTCCTACCTTGATGAGCTTACGAAGGACGCTCTTATTCTTCACGATCTGAGCATATTGATAGATATTTGTACTTGTGAAAATACTCGTCATGAGATCGGCGAGAAATGTATCTCCACCGATAGAATTGAGCTTCTTCTGATCATTGATAAGCTCACGAACAGTGAGCGAGTCAATCGGACGATTGCGCACAAAAAGATCGATCATGGCAGCGTAGACGATACCATGAGCAGGATCATAGAAATCTTCTGGCGTGAGAAGGTTCGCTATCTGGATAATCCCATCCTTGTCGATGAGGATAGATCCAAGAACACCGCGTTCCGCTTCAATACTATGTGGGGGGACTCAAATAGACACTTTTTTATTTGGTAAAAAACTAAAACTTATTATATGCAGAAAGTAGAGTAACTATGTTATCCTTATAATTAACTCGAAATCTCCCTTGACAGATTGGATTGATATAGAATATAATTTCAGATCATTTTAAATCCCTTGTAATATAAGATATTTTATTTCCTCTATTTAGTAGGGAAAATATCCCTAAGAGTGGAAATATTATGTTTTCCCT
>JAVHOR010000072.1:8710-13094 GCA_036170175.1 Patescibacteria group bacterium
TATTTTAGAATTTAGAAAATCATATATGAATGAGCTTTCATATATATCTCCGTTATATTCTATATAATTTTTATTACCAATGATTACACCTCTCAATAGTCATCTCACTTTTTTATATTTTGTAGTATTTATAGTATATATAAATTTATAAACCAATGGAAATATAAAGGTTAATATGCAACTATATATAATTATATACGAATATATAAAAATTAAATTATTAATCAAAATATATATTGAAATTCAAATTGTTAGAATAATACAAGCCAATAGAATATATCACATATAATCCTTATTCTTCTTATATACTATATTTCAACTAAACATATTCATATATGGGTTTTACTAAACTTTAGTATAAATAATTACTATTCTTTTCCTCAAAAATTCCCCGCAAGCTCCTCTTCGGTGACAAGTTTTCCGATAAGATCGACGATTTCCTGATTATATGGAGTGAGATTCTTGAGCTTGATGAGAATTTCGATCGCTTCTTTTCTTTCTCATTTGGTGATAAGTGCCTGTGAATAGAGCCACAGAATTTCTGGATTGCGAGGGTACTGTTTGAGATAAGACTTTCCATAGAAGTAGACATCTTCAGGAAGTGAGAGTTCTGAAGCAAGATGCGTGAGAGTATAGAGTGTCTCTTCATCTTCTCATTTGAGAGTAAGGATTTTCTTATAGAGTTCATAGCTCACCTCATATTTTTGCTGCATCGCGAGAGATGTCGCAAGATGTGTCAGTATCTCAATATCATCAGGAAAAGCAATAGCAAGGTCCTTAAATATAAACTCAGCCTTTTCATATGTATGTTCACGTTCGAAGAGGGAAGCCATGAGAAGATTGAGTTCTCGATGATTTTTATCGATAGCGAGACCACTCACAATAAACGCTCGAGCTTCATCTATATGTCCACGAGCTATGAGTGTTTTCACCATATTGACGATCTCAATCAATTTCTCCTTCTTTTCAGGATGAAGCTTTACTGTATCAGTTTCTGGAATAGGAAGAATTGTTTTTTCTGATGGCAACTCTATTTTCTCTTCTGGAATAGGAAGAGATTCTCTAGTATCTATAGGTACTTCAGTGTTTTCTCAGATAGGAGGCTCTTTCCCAAGAGAATGTGTATCATCATAGACTTCTTCAGATACACTCAAAATTGGTTCACTTTCGAGAATAGTTTCTCATGAAATTCCTGATTCTTCATGCTCTATTGAGGAAAGAAAATCAGGAAGAACTACATCAACTGGAGTTTGTACTTCTGGAGTTTCTGTTATTTGTTCAGGAGATATTGATTCTGTTGGTTTTGATTCTATTACCATTTCCTCTATAGGGGTAGAAATAGATTCAGTTTTCTCATCAGCTAAAGCTTCTTCGAGAATAGGATTGATATTTTCCGCACTTATTGAAGTTTGTACTGGAGGGACTATATCTTTTGCAGGAATAAGAGATTTCTCCATTACATATGCCTTTCGTGGATGAAATGCTCGAATAACTCGGACAATCCAGAGATACCCATCATAAGCAAATATCATAAAAATCAGAAAAATGCAAGCGAGCATAATGATCGCTTCAATTCACGCAGACTGACTAATAAAAAGAAATTCCATGTGGAAAGAACAAAATCTTCATGCCGTATTCTATAAATAAAATAAGAATTTGCAAACGGGAAAAACTTATTTTTGATATTCTTCTTTTTTTGGAAAAAATAATTTGCTTTTGTTATACATTCTTATATAATCCACCGCGATTTTCCGTTACTAATTCCCTATATACTATGGACTCTACTCTCATCGCTGCTATTCAGGCAGGCACATCGACTAAAACAGATTCTCCGATCATAAAGACAGGTATGGAGATTGAAGTTCATCAGATTATAAAAGAAGGAGAAAAAGAACGTGTTCAGATTTTCAAAGGTCTTGTGATTTCCTCGAAAGGAAAAACATTTCTTGAAAAAACTATTACTGTTCGCTCTGAAATTGATGGTATTGGCATAGAAAAGATTTTCCCTATCAATTCTCCTTATATTGCAAAGATTGTTGTTCTTCGTCAATTCAAGGTTCGTAGAAAAAATATTGGATATATCCGTGAACTTACAGGAAAAGCAGCTCGACTCAAAGAAATTAAGTAATTCATTTTCTAAAAATCACTTTCAAATGAAGGTGGTTTTTTTTATATTTTCCCTATTCAAAGAATGATGTTTGTCGAGCCTTTTTCACTTGCTCTTTATGAATTTTTCGTGAATTATTATATATACAGTATTACTGAGTTTTCTCGAGCAAATAAGGTATTCACTATTCCTGTCAAGAGATTTTTTTCTTTTGACTTCACCAGAAAAAAGAATAAAAAGACGTTCGTAATTCAGACAAAAAAGCATTGAAGTAGGTCGCTGTTCATCCAAAAGTCAAGTATTCCTTTTTTTGGTCATTCATGTCTACGGTGTTCTCATTCTCAGATCTTCAAAAAGTTGTAGCTCTTCTTTCTGTAGAAGTCCGAAAACAAGATTTTCTGACGTATTTCAAAAAGTTTTCTCTTCTCTCTACAACAGAAAATTCTATCACTCTTGGTGTCATCTCAGCATTTCATAGAGATAATCTTACGAGAAAATTCTTGACTGATATAGAGAAAGCAGTTCATTCTATTCACCCACATATCGAGAAGGTTGAGATTATTATTGATGATGTTATAGAATCAAGGGATACTCTTACCGTCATCGATTGTCGATTGACCCAAAAGGAATCTGAGAAAATCACAAAGAATCAACAAGTTCATGGTATAGAGGTAGTAGAAGGACTTAATAGTCGACTCACGAATGATCGATATAAGCTTGATAATTTTATCATTGGACCGGGAACACAACTAGCTCATGCGGCATGTGAAGCTGTAGTGAGAAAGCCATGAAGCTCATACAATCCGCTCTATATTTATGGAAATGTCGGACTTGGAAAGACACACCTTCTCCAGGCATCTGCGAATGTTATCCGTGAGAAACATAAGAATCTTAAAGTCATATATACGACTGCCGATAGATTCCTTTCTGACTATGTCGCTAGTATCAAAGGTAGATCTGTCGATAAGCTTCGTGAGAAGTACCGTCAGATTGATGTTCTTGTTATTGATGATGTACAGTTCCTTGCTGGGAAGAAATCAACTCAAGAAGAACTCTATAATATTTTTAATATTCTTCATGAATCAGGAAAGCAGATTATTCTCTCATGAGATCGTCCGCCAAGAGAGCTTACAGAGCTTGAGCCACGACTTCAGAGTCGATTTGAGTGGGGAATTATAGTTGATCTTGATCAGCCTGATTACGAGACTCGCCTTGCCATCATTCAAGAGAAATCTCGAGCTCGAGAATTTATCCTCGACCAAGAAGTCGCAGAATTCATTGCCGAGAATGTGACGACCAATGTCCGTGAACTTGAATGAATACTCAATCAGATTATCGCAGAGTATGATCTCAAGAATACTCCTCCAACTCTCGAAAATGTCGCATATCGTCTCTCAAAACTCGCTGTACGCTCCATAGCGACGAGCCTCAAAGAAAGTCGATCAGTCCGCATAGGAAGCTGTAGCTATGAAGATCTTATTCAGGCAGTGTCATCCCATTTTGGTATTGAGATTCGTACACTTCTCTCAGAAGACCGGAAAAAAGAAAATATGATTCCTCGTCAAGTTGCGATGTATCTCCTCAAAAATCGCCTTCATTATACCTATGAACGAATCGGAAATATTTTTTCTGGACGCAATCACACTGCAGTCATGTACTCATGCAAGAAGCTCGAGCTTGTAATGAAAAAAGATCAACAAGTCGTCTACGAAGTGAATGTGATACGCGACAAGCTTGGAATATAAAAAGATGTAATCCTATTTCAAGTCCGACTTTCTTCATTAGAATCTTTGATGCAGATAAAAAGTATACAAAGTATACAGAAATATATATTTCTGTAGGTTCAAGTGAATTTATTTGTGAAAAGATTATTCTTCCATACAATTCACGCATAATATATATATCATATGGCTAACGAACGTAATACAGAAATTCTTGTTCGAGATCATTTCAAGTTAGATCCACTTTTTAGTATTATCAAGTGGGAAGAGCAAAAATCAATGAGCAAACGAGTTCTTGATCTTCTTACATGAGCTTCAAAATGATGAAAAGGTATCTGAAAGCCAGAGTTTCTTGTGACATTTCCACAAGGAAATATGGATTATCTTATTGTCATTGAATGCAAAGCTAAACCAAGCGACCATACAGCAAAAGATGGGAATTGAGATCCGAGCAAATATGCTATTGAATGAGTTCTACATTATGCAGAGAGACTCTCTCCAGAATATGACGTTATTGCTGTTGCTGTGAGTGGAGAGACGGAGAATGAGCTCATAG
>JAVHOR010000073.1:0-2693 GCA_036170175.1 Patescibacteria group bacterium
TGGACTCTATCTCCAAGTTCTTGCAAAAATTCGTAATTCGTCGGTGAAGTGAAATCTCACTCTGAAATACAGGCAGCTACGAGATGGATTTGATGAACGACAATACTTTTAACTTCACTGAAATATTTCAGCAAGAAACAACCACCAAGAGAACCGCCAACAAGAGTAATTTCATCTTGCGGATTCAGTTGAGCAAGTATTCCTTCAAAAACAAGTTTCCAGTCACGATAATGGGCATTTTGTTTTTTGGGCATATTTGGATACCAGACTATCCCATCTTTGATCCATCACCTTGCAATCCTTGCCTTCCAATCAGGTTTTACCACATCTTCCCAAGGCTTGGTATATCGGGGAATATACTCATTCTTAAGGAAATTGAGATATGCCGCCTCTTCCGTGAATGAATCTGCACCGTGAACCAATATAAGTGTTTTCATAGTTTTATTTTCTAAAAATCTTGTACCAAACGTATATTCCAATCAATACTACAGAAATATATCCGACTTCATTGCTGTATTGACTGATAAATCGTGTCATAGTATCTCCGAGGAAATATCCAAGCGCGACGAGAATAGTACACCAGAGTGTCGCACCGAGAAAAGTGATCGAGAGAAATGGAGTCATTGGCATACGAAAAATACCAGCAGGAATAGAAATCAAGTGCCGTACAACGGGAATCAGTCTCCCAACAAAGGTATATACTTTATCATTTTTAAGAAAGAGATCTTCCGCTTTTTTATATTTCTGTCTTGTAATAAGGATATATTTTCCATACTTTTCAAGAAATGGTTTCCCGAGCCATCGCCCGAGAATCCAGTAGTTCAGAAATGCTCCTACGACTGATCCAATTCATCATATGAGAACCGCAAGAAATGGATCAATATTTCCACCCATTGCTGATACTCAGGCGGGTATCATCACGAGTTCCGATGGCACTGGAAATATCGATGACTCAAGCGTCATGAGGATAAATATCGCACTATAGTCGATAGTCGAGAAAAATGAAAAGAGAGTCGTAATGAGAGAGTGCATTTTATATTAAAATCAAGAGGTAAAATTGTTTTGTCATCCTGAGGAACGAAGGATCTGCTCTGATTATGAGATAATATCATCGTAGAGATCCCTCCATGTTGGATTCAGTGTTTCTATGAGCTCTATTTTCTTTTTTCTATTCCATCATTTGAGTTCTTTTTCTCTGGCGATAGCATTCTGTATATAATTTGAGTATTCATAGTAGAGGAGCCTCTTACAACCATATTTTTTTGAGAATCATTCAATCTTTCCTTCCTTATGCTCACCTATTCGGCGAATAAGATCGCTCGTCACACCGATATAGAGAACATCACTCGGGCTTGCTATGATGTATGTATAAGCATTGTATTCCATTTTTTCTTTTAATGAGCAGATCCTTCCTATCGTCAGGATGACAAAACTGTATACTAGTTTTTGTTTTAATCTGTCATTCCGAGGTACGAGGAATCTGCTTCTTTTGATCATTGACTTCTATTGTCGAAATGATCCTGAGACTATACCCTTGGGGAACAAGACCATTAGCAACCCTTGTTTCTAAAAAATTCAACAAGATCTGCAATCTTCACGATCTCTTGCTCACCAGTATCTCGATCTCGGACAGTCACTTGTCATTGATCATAGTTCTCAGGCTCAACACAAATACTATAAGGAATACCGATTTCGTCCGCTCGCTGGTATCTTTTGCCGATCGTTCCAGCTTCATCATATTCACATATAAATCCTTGGGAGAGAAGTGCAAAGAGCTCACTTGCCTGCTCACTAAATTTCTTCACAAGAGGAAATACTCATACTTTGATCGGGGCAACCTGTGGTGCGAATCTCATCACGACTTTCGATGTTCCCTCTTCTCCTGGTACTTCATCATATGCATCACACATGGCAGCGAGTGTAAGACGAGAGAGCCCGATAGATGGCTCAATAACATAGGGAATATATTTCGAGTTATCAAATGGATCAAAATAAGAAAGATCCTGTTTTGAGTGTTCCATGTGAGCCTTGAGATCATAGTCAGTTCGATTCGCAAGTGTACTGATTTCTCCCCAACCAAATGGAAAGAGGTATTCAAAATCCCCTGCTCGCTTCGAATAATGTGGAAGTCCTTCTTTTGGAATTTCTACGAATCGAACGTTATCCTTCTTGAATCCAAGAGTCTCAATAAAAAACTTGTTTTCATCTCCGAGCCAAGCTTCGAAAAGCTCTGCATCAGTTCCAGGCTTGCAGAAATACTCAATCTCAATTTGCTCGAATTCACGAGTACGGAAAATGAAGTTTTTTGGAGTGATCTCATTACGGAATGCTTTTCCACATTGAGCTACACCGAATGGAATCTTCTTGCGAGATGAGCGAGCAATATTTGGGAAATTCACAAATATTCATTGAGCAGTCTCAGGACGGAGATAGACAAGCGCTGTTGCGTCTTCTGTCGTTCCTTGATGCGTCGAAAGCATGAGATTGAATCTCTTCACATCTCCCCAATTTTTCTTTCCACAGTTTGGACAAGCAATAGGTCACTTTGCAATATATTCATTCAAGTCTTCGAGTGCTGTCTTGTCTCCTGCCCAATTCGCTGGAACGGGAAATTTTGCATCTTTTTCTAGAGCTTCTTCGATAAGCTTATCTGCTCGATGACGAGTATGACAATCCTTGCATTCCATGAGTGG
>JAVHOR010000074.1:0-2688 GCA_036170175.1 Patescibacteria group bacterium
ACATGGATAGGATCCAAGTCTCATATTTCCTCATTTTGTCGTGAGGCCTTTTTGATGTTCCATAATATGAATGATATTATTCTTTCATTCAGCATTGAACTCTTCACTCGAGGCATCCTCAAGTCCGAGAACATTGCGTGCAAATTCGATTGCCATTATTTGTGAGCCAAGACAGATTCCAAGATAAGGAACTTTATTCTCTCGGGCATACTTTGCAGCTTCGATCATCCCTTCTGTTCAACGCGTTCCGAATCCTCCAGGAATACATATTCCATCGAATCATTGAAGGATTTTGATTTCTGAGATCTTTCCTTGATCCGTAACTCTCAATTTTCAATTTTCAATTTTCAATTCCTTTTCTATGTCTTCTGCTTCGATGAATTCAAGTTTTACCTTTTTCTGATGAGCAAATCCTGCTGCTTTGAGTCATTCATTGAGTGAATAATATGCATCCTCAAGTCCGACATATTTCCCGACCATAGCGATATGAAGAATATCGTGTGAGGCATCTATGTTTGCAAGAAGAATTTCCCATTTTTTCATGTCTGCCTTCACTTCTGGAAGTCCGAGATCAGCAAATATCTTCTCTCAGAAATGCTCCGCATGAAAAGAAAGTGGTACACGATAAATCGAATCGAGTGTCGGCGCTGGGATCACATGTGTACTGGAAATTCCCGTCGAATGTGCAATCTTCCCTATCACATCCTCTGGAATCGGAGCATCCGCACGGATGATGAGAAAATCAGGATTGATCCCATAGCTCATGAGCGTTCGGACAGAGTGCTGAATTGGCTTTGTCTTAAGTTCTTTACTTGCAGCAAGATATGGAAGAAGTGCTACATGAACAAAAATCACATTCTCTTTTCCAAGATCATGCTGAAGCTGACGAGCTGATTCCAGAATATATTCATTCTCCATGTCTCCGACTGTTCCTCCAATTTCGACAATTGAAATATCAGCATCCGCGAGCTCAAATCCTGATCGTATTTTTTCTTTCACAAGATCTGTCAGATGTGGCACGATCTGGACAGTGCCACCAAGATAATCTCCACGACGCTCTTTGGTAATGATTTCTTCATAGAGTTTTCCGGAAGTAAATGAGGAAAATCGGTTCATATCGGTATCGAGAAATCGTTCGTAGTGACCGATATCAAGATCTGTCTCGGCTCAATCTTCTGTGACAAAAACTTCTCCATGCTGGAATGGCGACATGGTTCCTGGGTCAACATTGAGATATCAATCAATCTTTTGGCAATAGACTTTTTTTCACATACCCTTGAGGATTGCTCCGATCGAGGCAGCAGAAATACCTTTCCCAATACCAGAGAGAACACCTCATGTGACAAAAATTATTTTCATATTGAGATTAAAACGAAGAATAGAAATGAGAAGCGCCGCTTAAGAAGAAAAAAGAGGTCAAGAAAGACCTCTTTTTATCGTATGATGACATATGTGTTTGGCACCGCTATCATGAGTGAATTATAGCGAAAAATAGAGAAAAGCAAGTTTTTAACCCTACAATCTACCACCAAATGCAACTTTTGAAAGTATTGTTGCAGCAATTCCGTTTACGTCTAAATTGTTGGTATGATTAAATGAAAACATCAAATTCATGAAGGAGAGCTTCATGAAATACGAGTATTACTCTTAGAGGGTTACTCTATTCCCCCAGATAGCAAAGAAACTTGGGCGAAGTAAGAGCACCCTCTATCGTCTCTTTCAAAATAACTGAATTTCATATAGGGAAAGGAAGTTTCAGTATATCTAAGGAAGGAAAGGAAATAGAGACAAGGATTATGTGATTTGAGTGGAAGGGATTTCACAGGTAATACTTTTTCGAGAAGATGGAAAGAAAAAGATACAACTTCTTCCTCATCATGTAGATCTCCTTCGTGAGAGAAGAAGATCTCTTGCAAGTAAAAGATACCGTCGTATTGAACCTTGAGGAAAACTGGAGAACTATATTCTTGAGAAAATAAAAAATGCTTGGTCGCCCAAGCAAATTAGCGGAAGGTGGAAACTTGAGACCAGTGAATCGCTCTCAAAAGACACCATCTATCACTACGTCTATTCTCATCATAAAGAATTAATTCGCAAGTTTTTCCGAAGGAGATGAAAGAGATACCAACATCACAGAGATAGTAAGTACCGGATTATGGACAGGAGAATGATTGATGAACGAAGAGAATTCTATCCAGAGTGTGAAATAAGAAGTGAAATATGACACTGGGAATGAGATACGGTTGTTTGAATCAAGTGATGAAGTAAAGAAGTAATTCTTACGAATGTCGAAAGAAAAACTGGTTATCTTCTCACCAGAAAATTGAAAAGAGGAATGTGAGAGTATGTGAGTAACGCAACAAGAGAATTATTTGAGGATATTCCAAGAAACAAAAAATACTCGATTACTTATGACAATGGAAGAGAATTTAGTGAGCATCGTATGATCGAATATGAAACAAAGATGACCGTATTCTTTGCTCATCCATATCATTCTTGGGAACGATGAACCAATGAGAATACGAACTGACTCCTGAGACAATTCATTCCCAAGAAAACAGACTTTAGTTTTACCACAGAAGAACAGCTTCAATATTATACAGAACTCATCAATCATAGACCAAGAGAACGACTAAAGTGGCTTACTCCTCATGAAGTTTTTATGGAATGAAAAAGTTGCATTTGACT
>JAVHOR010000075.1:0-3625 GCA_036170175.1 Patescibacteria group bacterium
TCATACGATCGATAGTCACTTCAGGACTCTTATTATAGAAATAGTCACCGAATATAGATATAAGTCTATCTTCCAAATACCTTTTTCTATTATCATTGATAAGATAGGTCATGAATGTACCAATTCTATAGATTCATCCTGTATTCTGATTTCCCTTTGGTGGATAGAGAATATATGAATAGATGTATTGACCAAGCGTATGCATATCTTTTCTCATGGAAGCATCCTTCGAACTTCTATACTGCATAATAAGAGAATGGAGTTTCTCAATATCTACATTTTTGAATTCAGGACTTGCTACGAATGACTTCATTTCTTTTGATACCATTTTTCCTTCAAATCAATCAAAGAGTTTTCCGATATCCTTAAGATTCATCGTAGCTATAGGTAAGAGATAGTCACTTCTATAAGCAAAGATAGATTCTTCCTGAGAAAGTATATTGTATTTATATTCGTTATAATAAGCGCTCTTGAGATTATTCCATGCATGAGGAAGTCCTGAACGAAAGAAGTAAACGGCGATAAAAATAAAAAGAATAGCGGCAAGAGTGAGCTTTATTCCTATAAGATCACTGTTTTTCTCTTCTTCATGGTCGTATTCGAGGAACGAAGTTGCTGAGAGTCCAATAATCAGAAAGAATCAAAAATAAATCATAATACCATACCAGACAATTCCAAAGGCACTTATCATAAAAATAAATCCATATACTCACATAAACATAAGAATATCTTTGAGTTTCTTATTCTGAGGACTCTCTTTGAGAGAATAATGAGCAAGAGTGAGATAGAAAATATTGAGTCAAAGTATGATCGCATATCCGAGTCAGTCTCCAAGTCCGATTTTATTCAGGAAAGCTGTAATCGATGCTGATGTTGTCGGTATAAAGTAATACAACAACATACTTCAAAGAAGAATAACTCCAGTATACAAGAAAATATATTTTCGTGACCGTACAAAAAGAAGAAGTCATGGAACAAGAGCGAGGAATATATAAGTAATATCCGTAAATTCACCACTTTGGTTTTTCTGAAAAGTGAGATTTGCTGGAAGCTTGAGATAGTTATTAATACCACTATCATATCAGAAATACCTTCCCATGTCTTCATTCTGTGATTGCCCGCTTGTGGTAATTCATTCTATTGATTGTTTATCTATGGCAGCAAGCTCCTCCTTTGTATAGAATTGCTTGTAGTCATACATAGTAGTTCATCATGATCATCCAATAAGACTGTCTATAGAGAGTATTTGTGCTTCTTGATAGTTCTTAATGAACCAAGGAGAAAGACTTACCACAATTCCAAGAATAAAAATGATACTTGCAATAAGCCAATTATAAAACTGTCCTTGTTTTCATTTCTGAGAATAGAGGGCTCATACAAAAGATACAACACCAATAAATAGAAATACAAGAGTAGAGCTTCTTATAAAGAGAGAATCATTTGGTAATATTACATTCAGTTTTGCCCAGAGGTTTCAATAGGTGAACAGAGCAATGAAAAAAGAAAAGAATCAGATATATCCAAGAAAGGAGAGGTATCTATAGGCGATAAGTCCGAGCCCTCAGAGTATAAGCATGAGCGTTGTTATTTTCACTCAAAAAGCGAATCCCACGAGAAGACCAGAAATAAAGAGAATAGTAAAGATTTTTTTGTTTGTGTATTCTTCCCTCCAAAGAGAAAAGATTCATATAAAGGCACTAATACTAAAGAACAAAAGTGCAGGGTCAAGCTTCATATCTTTTGCTTGCTGGAAAACAGTCATTGGCATGATATAGTAGACTGCAGCAAGAAGAACAGGAAGAGAGAGAAGAGACTTTCTATTCTTCTCCTCAAAGATATATGAGAGACTACATATAAGAGCTATGACAGCAAGAATTCATCCAAGCTGATTGACAAAAAATGCCTGAGCTGCTGTATAGGAAAAGAAAAATCCAGTTCCGGTAATAAGTTGCCATGGATAAAGACCACCTCATTGAAGAAGTTCTCAGGAAGTTGCTATCATTTTCGGAATATTCATATAGACCCCGAGATCATCCCAGCCAATAGGCATAGGACGTATTATATTTATGAGAGATACACCAAGAATGAATGTCAAAAATAAGAATCAAAATTCTATAGAGATGAGTTTGAGATTCATCGTCTCTATGAGAGATCAATCAAGATTATGATTCTCTATCTCAACATAGCGTGTTCTTATATCTTGATAGGTTTCCTTGTGTCAGAGATATCCTATAGCAATCATAATGCCAAGTATAATGTAGAGCGTATTAAGATTATACAATCAGAACATTCAGAAGATTAAAAGAAAACTACTGAATATAAGAAATCCAAGAGATATTTCTATGATTACTCTGATGCGCATATCTTCTTTTCTCCAATCTTGGAAAATGAAATGAAGAAGAGTGTATCCTACGCTTCGGGTCAAAAGGACAAGAATGAGAGGATAGATAAGAAGAGAGAGAATATGAATAAAAAGCGTGACACTACTTGGAATAGCTCATCACATGAGTGGGCTTTGTACCACCTCAGGAAAAGAAGAATAGAATCATGAGAGTATAAGTATGTGCAAGAAAATTCCTCAGAGAATCCCAAAAAATCATATTTTTATTTTCTTCCTTGGAGAAAGAAAAAGCGTATATCCTTTATAAATGGCATAAAAGAAGAGAATAGTCATAAGATACCCTCATAAATTTGTCGTTGATTCTATATGATCGATACCACTATAAGATTTTGAATAATATATGAGTATAATGGATATACTCCAGATAATGAATCCAATACTTGGAAAGATAAGTTGAGCCATATGAAGAATAAAGTTATTTAGAGATTTCAGTTGCGAACATTTTTGATTGTCTGTATGAACTGTTTTATTTGTCGAAAATTCAACACAAGAAATATAATCAAAGAACCCAATAAAACAAATCAGATTGTTGGAAGAGATACAAATCTTCCTGAGAATCCCATATGG
Source organism: Patescibacteria group bacterium (assembly GCA_036170175.1). Lineage (GTDB taxonomy): Bacteria > Patescibacteriota > Gracilibacteria > BD1-5 > UBA2023 > JAGOMW01. The sequence goes on from JAVHOR010000075.1 coordinate 2,969, forward strand.
ATATTTTTATAAAATGGAAATATAGAGAGTAAGATACTTAAAATCCAAACAATAATAAGGTTTCTAGAAAATATTCACCAAAGAAATCAATGAGCATATTCACGTATTGCTCTATAGCTGAGTGCCCATAATAATACCCATGAAATTCCAACAGCGAATGATGCTGCAGCCGATCAGCTTGGGAATGGAATAGCGTGATATTTATATCCAAGAATACAGATCAGACTTATAGGTACACTGAAGAGAACAGTCCAGATAAGCACTTTTATACGTTTCTTAACATATCCAAGTCATCAGAGAATCTGGAAATTTATCTGAATCAAGACATTGAGAAAAAGAAAGGGTGCAATAAATGCAAGAGCGATCCCTGACTCAATAAATTTTTCTCAAAAGAGAACGGTCACTATATCTCATCCGATCAGAAAAAAAATTCCTGATACCCAAAGCATAATAATAGAAAGATGAGTCGAAAAGATTCAATAAATTGTCTTTATCTTTTCTAATTCAGAACGCCCTCAGATTTCTGAAATAACTGGATAGAGAAAATTAATAATTGGTCAAAAAAATATAAAAGGAATTCCTACTAGAGAGAGATAGATAGAATAAATCCCTGTATCATAGACTCATAAAAAATAGGTAACAAATTGCATATCGAGC
>JAVHOR010000075.1:3725-12949 GCA_036170175.1 Patescibacteria group bacterium
TGCAAGAAAAGAGGCTCAGAAATACAGTCAAAAACTCACAATCGTACTTGTACTTACCTGAGCAATAAGGGTGAAAAGAAGAAGATATTTTGACCGAGCGTAATCATTCTTTATGAGATATTTTGGAAGAAAATAGTTGAGACTTTCAGTGAGTCAAAAGTCAGTATATACTCCAACAAGTCCTAAAAGAGAAATTGTTCCATAGATAATTCCAATCTCTTCCGGTGTCAATTCTCAAGTGAGAATAATCCTCATGACATATCCAAGAGGAGCAGTAATAAAGACAAAAGCATAAAGCCAAGCTCATTTAGTGATGAATTTTCGAGAGAGAGACTCTTTTGGGTCGAGCATAATCTAGAGGATATAAGTTCATGGACTCTCATCAGAGACTACTTTTCCATCAGAAAAAGCAATAACACGCTTTTTAAGACTATTCACAAGTCTATCATCATGCGTTGCAATAATAATAGTTTTTCCAGTCTTATTGAGTTCCTTGAGAAGTTCGATGATTTCTTCAGCATTCTTTGGGTCAAGATTTCCGGTCGGTTCATCACCGATAATAATTTCTGGATTATGAATAAGCGCTCGTGCTATGGCTGTACGCTGAAGTTCTCATCCAGAGAGTGATTCTATAAATTTTTCCTTTTTTGTCAGAAGTCCGACTTGAGCAAGAACTTCAGGAACTCGGAGTGCAATAGTTCGAGCATCATATCCAGAAACCTCCATAGCAAATGCAACATTTTCTCTAACAGTTTTTCGAGGGAGAAGCTTAAAGTCTTGAAATATAACGCCAATAGTTCGCCTATAAGAGAGAAGATCAGAAGAATTTAGAAGATAAATATCTCTTCATTTTGTGTCCATAATATATCATTCTCTTGGTTTTAATGCACCAATAAGTCACTTGATAAAACTTGTTTTTCCACTGCCTGAGGTTCCTATCAGAAAAACAAATTCTCATTTTTCTATAGAGAGATTTATATGTCTAATAATAGTTCGTTCGCCATAAGCGAGACTCACGTGAGAGAATTGCATACTATAAAAGTTACTTGGGAAGAATAGTGAACTGAATATTCTTTTCTGCCTTATTCATATTTCCATCGAGTACTTGTATACGAAGAGTATGAGATCATACTGAGAGTCAAGATGAAGTAATCGGAATCATAAAAAGATCTCATGCAGAAGCATTCTGAAGAGTCTTATCATCTATAAAGATTGCGATTTCTCGTGCAGAAGTGGATATATTGACACTAAAACGGAGATTAAAATTATCGCCACTATAGAGATTAATTTTTGGATTTGCTTCTTTGGGATTAATGAGCGTGATAGTTGGATTCCCTCCGCTATTTGATGTTCATCCTATAGTGATGGTTCTTGATTCCGTATAAGTAAATCCATAAATATCGATAATCTCGGCAATGAATGTATGATCACCATTCTTAAGATCAATACTTGTACGGGCTGATCCAGTCATCTTTGCTCAGCTTTCAAATACATTTGAAAGCTTTTCTTCATTCGCATATTTTATTTTGATGCTTTTGATAGGACGGTCACCAATCCAAGATGCTTCGATGATTTTTTTCCCTTCGGTAGTATCATTCGGATTGATTCCTGCAATATTTATACTGATAGAAATGTTTCCAGGACCGCCTGGTCTTTCACATGGTTTATCTGACCGAGGTATGGGTGATGTAGTCCCACTTCAACTACTTATTGCATTGATTGCCTGAAAAAATCCAACAGTCCAAGCAGGATCATATCCATCAATAACTGGATTTGCACTTGGAATTAAGAGAGTTCCTATAGCTCCAGGAGGCGTATTTTCAGAGACTGGGCCATTACAAAGAGTATCTATCTTCATTTCCTTGAATCCATTATCGTATTCTGTGAGTTTTACAGCCATTATTGTAGATATCTTCTGATCATCGGGAGTATCCGTAGTAGCAAGTTTTCCACTTGCTTTTGCTATGATATAACTATAGATACCATCTGGCTTTTTCCAATCTTCCTTTGGAAGATCTTTATGAGCGAATTCCATGTATGGTTTCCATATACCTGCAGCACAATTGAGTCCATCACACGTTCACTTTGTTTCTTTTCCAGATACATTTCCTGCCCATACAACTGTCGTAATTTGTGGAGAATATCATGCAGTCCAGAGATCGCGAGGAAGAATCTTATCCTTTCATATTTCCTTATTTGATGTTCCAGTCTTTGCTGCGATATTTCTACCAGATATGGTAAGCGCATTCCTCCAAAAACCTTCTGGACGAGAATCCGCATCAGATAAAATCTTTGTAGTTATATAGGCTGCTGCAGGAGAGAATAGTGGAGAGGATTCTACAACTTTATGTTGTTCCAAAATATTTCCATCACTGTCTTCAATCTTCTCTACCGCATAGACATCATGTTTTACTCATTCATTTGCCAGGACACTATATGCCTGCATAAGATCTATAGGTCGTACTTCTGCAGAACCAATAGCAAGAGGTGCTCAATATCAGGCATTATCTTGAAGTGTCGAAAGTCCAATACTTTTTCAGAATTTTACTACCTCATCTTCTTTCCCTGCAAGATAAAAGATTTTTACTGCAGGGATATTACGAGACCAAGCAAGGGCTTTTCGTAGAGGCATGATACCTTTGTATGTATTGTCATAATCATTTGGTATATATTTTCAGAAAACTGTTTTTACATCAGCTATGGGACTTTCGGGTCCAATCGGATTTTTTGAAATTGCAAGAGCATAAATAATTGGTTTAAATGAAGATCAAGGTTGCCTTTTTGCAAGTATCATATTATTATTTCCTCCATTTTCTATATCAAAATAATCAGGTCATCATACCATTGAGAGTATTCCACCACTTTTATTATCCATACTCACGAGGGCAGCACTTGTAGCTCCATATTGCGCTTTATTTATAGCAACTTGTTTCTTTACGAGTTCTTCCGCCTTATCTTGAAGCTTGGGATCAATAGTAGTATATACCTTGAGTCCAGCAGTTACATCAATATCTTTCCCATATTTTGACTCGAGATATTCCTTGATATACATTACAAAATATGGATATCGGATATTTTCGCTGTATTTTTTGAATGTGAATTCAAGTCCATCATAGATAATATTTTTGAAAACTTTTCCATCGATTTTTCCATCCTCAAGCATGCGAGAAGCGACAAAATCTTTACGTCCTATAGTATATTCGAGAGCAAAATTTCCATTTGCTCATGATGCTGTCAATTTTTCTCGAATAATTATATCACCAAAAAATGGAAGGAGATCATCTTGTCAGATTCTTACGCATCATTCTTTATCTGGAGTAAATTTTGTGTCTCGAATATACCATACATTGACTCCACAGATATCCACCGAACTATTATTACTTGCGATCGTTATTCCACTCAAGTATGACCGAAAATTATTGTAGAGTAATTTATATTGTTCTTTTGCTAGGGTGGTATCCAAAGAAATACTACTCGAAGGATCATTTATAGGATAGACATATACTTTTCACATTATTCGATCTCTATGAAGGTACGGAGAATAGTATGTTGGTCACTTTGGAAGGGAAGCGAGAATCGATGCTCCAAGTGGTCAGACATCTTTCGCACTCTTTCCGAAATATGTCTTCGATGCCTCTTCAATTCCATCGGCATTATATCAGAAAGAAATAGCGTTCAGATACATTTCTAGTATTTTCTCTTTAGAGTAATTATTATTGAGTGCATATGAAAGATATGCCTCTTGTATTTTTCTTTTGATAGATCGCTCCTTAGAAAGGAGTGTATAGCTGATGAGTTGTTGTGAAAGAGTAGAAGTCCCTTTAATTCGATCTGTCTTTCCACTAATGTAGTTTATCCCAGCGCGAAGAAGTCATTTGATATCAACACCAGGATTTTCGAAAAATGTCTTATCCTCGGTACTAACTATAGCATTAATAATATTTTCTGAGATATCATTATATTTTGCGTATGTACGTTTTCCATTCGTAAAAAGAGTATATATAGGATTCTTATCTTTATCATAGATTACTGTACTCTCTCAAAAATAATCTCCACGCTCAAGAGATTCTATCGAAGGAACGCCTCGAAGGAAAATAATCCATATAAGTCCGATTCCAACAACTCATAGAATAAGACATATTCCAAAAAACCTGAGAACATTTCTTAGTGAGAAAATATTTTTCCAGGAAAACCATGAAGAAGTATTTTGCACAGGGTTTCGAGAGTGCTGCATAGAGAGAAATAATTATATAAGAAACTAGAAGTTTTCCCATTCTCATGGGACAATTTTATTTTCTCAGGAAATTCTTTGCGGAGCTGATTGGATTTTTTGTCATGAAGAGTTCTTTGAGAGAATTCATCCAGAATTTATTCAAATCTCACCTGATACATTTGCCTTTGGAGCAATAGGAAGATAATACGGATTTTTGAATAATGTAAAGTATTCATTTGCGTCCTTTCCAATGACAATTTCTATCTTTGGTCCAGAAGTATTGATATATTCATTTCGGTCGACGAATGTATAAGGAATTGCTTCTTCAATATTTTTGAAAGCAAGAACACTCGGACTATTTGGAGAAATACCAACATCGAGATCACTATGATAATAAATATTTATATGACTTTTTTCTATTGATCCACTGGTTGTAAGTGTTTTTTCGAATGAGAAAGGAAATCCGAGTTTCGCTAATCCAAAGCCAATTTCTTCAGCACGTTTTCTCATAGAGACATCACTCACGATGACAATATTTCTTTCCTCAAATCTCAGAGTTGCGAATTGGAAAGTCATTGCTACGAAACGTCTAATATCATCATAATAACTGAGCTTATTTGCATGTGCATTTTCTGGAATGATCACGGCAGCTCATCAGAAAATTTCTCGACTTGGAGCATAGAGATAGCTTCATGGAGTACATTTTGTCAAAGAAAGACAAGTATCTGAAAGGGAAACAATTCCTATATCTTCACTTTTTATATCACGAAATGTAAGAGCAAATTCTGCCATTTTTGCAATACTCATATCAGTGTCGAGGTGAGAAATGACTGCATTATAGAGTTCACCAATTTTTTCAGGACTTGTGATATATCAGAGATCTGAAGCCTTTTCTTTGATAGCTTTGATAATGAGCTGTTGTCTATTCGATCTATCAAAATCACTTGTCGAATGACGACTACGAGCATACCGGAGAGCTGTCTCACCATCAAATGATTGAAGTCACTTTTTTACAGAGAATATGATGTATCACCAATTGTAATCAGGATATTCCCTGTCAGTGAGATCTTCTGGTACATCGACCGTGACTCCTCAGAGAATATCAATAATTTGTTTGAATCCAGAAAAATCAATGACAATATAGTGATCTATAGGCTGTCATGTAATCTCTCTGATTTTTTCAGCAAGATATGTAATTCCTACATTATTTGCCCTTCCCATATCATAGAGAGTATTGATTCGACCAGATCATTTCTCTTTCGGATAGGATACATAGAGGTCTCTCGGAATCGAAAGAAGTGTGACATGGTGTGTGGCACCATTAAGTGACGCAAGCATAATAGAATCGGTGAGTTCACCTCCATCATGCCCCTTTCATCCTATTCCAGCAATGAGGATATTCGTTGTTCATTCTACTTTCTTTGCTACAAATTCTTCGACAATACTTGGCACGAAGTTTTCTGATCCATTCTTCATGTTTCATTGGAATGCTTTTGTAGCAACCTGAACGACAAAAAAAAGACTTAGGATGAGAATACCAAGAGCTATAATTATTTTATAGGAAAACCATTTCTTTTTGGTCTTTTCTATGACTATTTCTTCTGATTTTGGAGAGAGGACAGGCTCTTTTATCGAAAGCTTTTTTGTTTTGAATTTTGACATGCGCGAATTATAGAAAAAAATGCCATTTTTTCAAACGAAAAACCAGTTTTTACACATTTTTTGTGAGAATCTCATCAAAGATTATACAAATTTTGTAAAAAACTTGTATAAAATATCTAAAATATTTTATATTAAGAATTAAAATAAGTGTTTCTTCAAGATAAAATCCAAGAAAGAAATGCTACGAAAAGAAGGGAATTTTGTTTTGACAAAAATGAAAAAGAGGCTATCTTCTACTCACGATATTTTCTGTTTCTATATATACTTGTGCCATCTTCACTTCATGATCCTGTTCTTCTTGAAGCCGTATTAGAAATATTTTCCTCTCTTCCTTCGAATCAAAAAAAAATAGTTATTGATGCGACACTTGGTCTCGGATGACATGCAAGTGAAATATGTAAGAGACTTTCCGATTCGGATATTTTTCTGGGTATTGATCGTGATAAAGAAAATCTCATACGAGCAAAAGAATATCTTGATAATATCAATCCATCTCTTCCAAAATATTGTATCCATGCGAGTTTCTCGGATATAATTTCCGTGGCTTCAGAATATTCACTTACGAAAGCAAACTTTATTCTCTATGATCTCGGAGTGAGTAGTGTTCATTATGATGAAGGAGATCGTGGATTTTCTACTCGGTTCGATGGACCACTTGATATGAGATTTGATCGTACGAAAGGGAAGACAGCAGAAGATATTGTCATGAATACTGAAGTGAATGATCTTGTGCGAATTTTTACTCTCTATGGCGAAGAGAAAAAATCATGGTTTATTGCAAATGCTATTGTCAAAGCTCGGAAAGAATATAGAATCGACACGACAGGAAAACTTCTCTCTCTCATAGAGACATCGAGTTTTGATCCGAAATCTCCCATTCGTGTCTTCCAGGCGCTTCGTATTGCCGTGAATGATGAATTTTCTCATATAGAATCATCGCTCAAAGATGCTCTCTCACTTCTCGATCATGGATGACTTCTTGCAGTTATTACATTTCATTCACTCGAAGATCGTCTCGTAAAACAACTCTTTGCACCATATCTTGACGATGTGATCGATGATACGACCGGACAGATACGAGAGAAAGCAAAATTTCGAAAATATACAAAAAAACCCATCATACCAACTCCAGAAGAAATAGAAAGAAATTCTCGAAGTCGAAGTGCAAAAATGCGAGTTATCCAAAAAATCTAAAAAACATTGTATGAATGCCAACGTCCTTGTCGCAAAAAAATGACATATTCCTTTCTTCTCAGAGAGAAAAGCAGCGCGTGAACACTACCGTCTCTCATTTACACAGACGTATATTCTCGCTATTGTGATGATAGCTCTTCTTGGTGTCTACTATGTCTGGATTCTCAATGAGAATGCAACAAAGTGATACAATATCCGTTCCCTTCAAGTAAAAAACCGAGAACTTTCATTTCAAGAAAATCTTCTCGATATCCGTATCGCAGAAGGTCAAGCTATCGGATCAGTGATGAATTCTTCGATTATTTCTTCCATGCAAATGGTCGATCGTCCTGGGTTTCTTGTGATGAAATGACAGCAACTCCAAGGAAACGAATAACTAATAACGAATACCTAATAATTAGGGAGTAAAATCTCGTTACTTTCTCAAATTATTAGCTATTGGTTTTTAACTATTAGTCTTCAGTATCCATGCCAGAAACGCTCAAGCGACTCATAGATATGATACATTTTTTGCCATGAATTGGTGAGAAGACAGCAGCGAAGCTTGCTTTTTTTCTCTTCAAATCGAATCGTGCGTATGTGAAGAATTTTGCGAAGATCCTCGATTCACTTCATGATTCTCTCATGGAATGTGAGGTGTGTCATGGAATGACAGATGTCATATCTCCTCGTTGCAAAATATGCAATGATACCAAGCGTGATCAGACAGTTCTCTGTATCGTCGAAGATTATCTCGATATGGTCTCGATAGAGAGAACATGAGTCTACCATGGACGATATCATGTCCTCTGAGGATCTATATCACCAATAGCAGGAGTGATGCCAGACAAGCTGAACTATAAGAGTCTCTTCATTCGAGTCGGAGAAGATAGAGAGATCGCAGAAATTATCCTTGCGACCAATCCAAATATCGAATGAGAAGCGACAGCTCTCTATGCGATAGAGCATATGCCAAGAAGTGTAAAAATCTCTCGTCTCTCAAAATGACTTCCTCATGCTGGAAGCATCGAATATGCTGATGAAATTACGCTCCTCTCGGCATTTAAGGGAAGGGGATAAAAATATATTCTTTATATGAAATCCCTTCAAGAGATTTGAAGGGATTTCAAGGTATTATAGGCTAATAAGCTGTTTCCATTCTTCTTCATTTGGCATTTCTGTGAGTAAATTAATTAATATCTCATTTGTTTTCTTATCTATTATACATAAAGCAGGTACTTGAGGGCTTATAATACCAGTACTTCATTCATTATCCATTGAAACTTTATTATTTTTTTCTGTTGGAAGAAGACATGAGATAATTATATCTGAAGGATTTAGTTGAGAAAACTTCCCAGACGGATCTTTTTTCCTTTCATTATTAATAACTAATCTTTTAAAAGTATCTACACTAGAATCTGATATTTCCAACCATGTACCTGAAATTAGAGATTTTACTAAATTTGGACTAAATCCTTCCGTCTTTGTTTCTAGTAAGAATTCATCAAGTGTTATATTACGATCTTTAGTTGCTGACATTAATCAATCGACAAGAGTCACTATTCCACCTCTTAATTCAGTTATAACTTTTTGAGTTTCTCATTCTCTTCCCTGTTCATTTATATATGATTTTGGAGATCCTGATAAATCAGGAGTAAAATATGCAAGCGATAGATATTTGCAATGAGTAAATGTATACATATTTAATAAGGTTAATAATTAATACATGAATATAGTACCATTGTTTTTTTTTTTTTTGCAAATTTTTGAAACATTTTGTTAAAAAATCCTCCCCATTTCTGGAGAGGATTTTTTTGACCTTGATTTTTAGAAAGCTTTATGATTCAGGAACATGGATTGCTTCGTACCTCGCAATGACAAGAATGAGAGAGACTAGAGATTGATATCAATTTTGATACCAGGACCCATAGCATTACAGATATAGATACTCTTAGAGAATCATGCACCACCCTTGAGTCCAGTAGGACGAGCTGCTTTGATGGCAGCGATAAAGAATGTAAGATTTTCTTCGAGCTTCTTTGTACCGAAGGAGAGCTTTCCAATGATAGAATGGACATTTCCTTGCTTATCATTCTTGAATTCGAATCGTCATGCATTGAGTTCCTTTGCTATAGCAATAAGATCATCACCGACAGTTCCAGCCTTTGGATTTGGC
>JAVHOR010000076.1:0-10025 GCA_036170175.1 Patescibacteria group bacterium
ATTTCATGTCCTGTCTCCGTCACGAGGATTGTATGTTCCCACTGCGCTGAGAGAGAGTTATCTTTTGTGCGGACAGTCCAATTATCCTTATCGAGCTTGGTAGCATATTTTCCGAGATTGATCATTGGCTCGATCGTGAATATCATCCCTGGAAGCATTTTTGGTCCACTATTTCGATCTGCCTTGTGGTAGACATACGGCTCTTCATGGAATTGTATGCCGACACCATGTCCTGTATATTCTCTCACGACTGAGCAACCTTCATTCTCTACATATTTCGCTATCTCATATCCGATATTCCCGAAGAAATTCCCAGGTCGTACCTGTGCAATCCCGATTTCCCATGCTTTTTTTGCTACATTGATAATCTTCTGTGCTTTCTCACTCACGACTCAGACCGTATACATACGACTCGCATCACCGAAGTATCCATCCACGATTGTCGTCACATCGATATTGAGAATATCTCATTCTCCCAGAATCTCATCACTTCTCGGGACGCCATGACAGATCACATCATTGAGCGAAATACAGGTACATTTCTTGTAGGCAGTTGCTCACTTGCCCCACTTATTCCCACCGAGATAGTCGATACAAGCTGATACTCCGCCATTCTTGAGAATGAAGGCATTCATGATATTATCGAGCTCAAGTGTAGAAATTCCCGACTTCACATATTCCCCGATCATATCGAGTGTCCGTGCTGTGAGATTTCCTGCTTTTCTAATTCAGACAATTTGTTCGGGAGTTTTTATGAGGATTTTTGCCATATTTTTATAAATTCATTTGCAGTATAAAAAGATTTGAATATATTGCAAGGAATTGACAAATAATATTTAATACTTTTATGAATACTTCTTGAGAAGATAGAGCTAACCTTACGAATGAGGAAAGACTTGTTCATGAGACAAAATTCTATCAACAGCTTTTTGATAAGATGGTTATAGAATGAGATATGTCGCATTGATATACATGGAGCTTGTGATGAAAAGGTCGGGCAAGACAGATTTTTATTCATAACCAAAAAGAGAAGCCTCTTAATTCTACAGAATTAGGAATCTTAGCTATTTCACTTTCTCTCAGAGAAGGAAGAGATAGACAAGAACGGTTCGCACTTTGATTTTTTCTTCAGACACTATGAATAGTAAATGCAGATGATATAGCTGATTTTGCTAGTGAAATGATAAAAAATACAAGATGAGAACATGCAGTAAAATCCGAGTACCTCAAGAATTGTACTGAAAATACCGGAAAGATAATCATATTACGAAGGGCATATGAAGAATTACAAAAAGAAAGATCACAGTGTAAGCTCAAGAATTCTGAGGACAGAATCATACTTTGATATGTGATAGCTCTTCTTGGTGGAATATATGAATTCCGACCATATATGATCGATAGAGAGCTTCAGACAGAATCCTGGGTAGATGTATATGATCATCTTTTTGATAATTTTTCAGAGAAAAGTGCAGTATATTATAAAAGTGAATGATACGAAAGTCTTTATTCATTATTCTTATCTATAAGAAATGAAATTTTAGAGAAAAAGAGACTCAAGCAAATTGCCCAACATGAATGTTCTGATTTAATTCAAAAAGTGAAAAGAGATGTATTTGTTTGAAGAAGATATTAATCACTTAGTAGACTCAATTATACCTATTTCTATAGAATAACATGTCCTGAAGTCCAGACATAGCATCTCCACAAGAATCATTTCCAGAAGAAGAGCATCGAAATAATGTTCCAGAATTGGTATGAGGTATTCTTGTGTGTGATCCTATTTTAGAGGATGATTTTTCTCAGAGATATATTTTTGTATCAGATGATCTCTCTTCTGTGGATATAGCTTTATCTATTGAAAATTCGTGATCTCAACTGGAATCATTCCAGAGAGAATTGTGCCAGTATATTGATAAAATTTATGAGAATGGATATTATTTCTCTTGACTTGATATATTTTCTTTGGAGAAATTACTCTATTGAACAGGAGAAGAAGTAGATGCAATTCTCTCTCCAAGAGTAGGAAAGATACAGATAGCAAATCGTATAGAAAAACTTCCTCTTCAGGATAATGCACTGAGTGTAATGTATGAATGAAATATTACACTCTCTCAGAATAATATTCAAGCAGAATATCTTCCAAAGAATCCATTTTCTCATATAGAGAAAATGTTTTGAGAAGACAATAAAGAGAACAAAGATTATATACTGATGAATAAGGATTATTTTCATGCTTTTTTCTGGAGAAAATCTAAAATAAAATACTACGGAACATCATCATTTCTTGATGTTATTGACGGAAAACATAGATCATTTCTTGACACGATACCATCATCGAAATCATCGAAAAATCTATCATGGACACTTGCTGTGAGCAGACTCCCTACTGAGACTATTCATGATATTTTTATAGAGAAAGTGCCACTAGAAATAAAAAGAGCTCCTCTTGTCATAGATGGAAAGATTGATTATACAAGATTTACTTGCGCATTTCCACAGGCAAAAAAATGAGAATGTATCTTTGAAATAAAACAGGGTATACTTGGGAAAACATGAGTATCGATAGATGGATCAAGAATAGAACCAGAGAAAATTAAGATAATAGAAGTGAAGACCCTTATCGAAGATATGTCTGATATAACTATCGAAGATAATTCTTGAGATGGGAAATGAATTCGCGTACTGGCAAAAGAAGATGTCTATATTCTTATGAAGAATAACAAATATAGCTTCTCAAAGAAAATGAAACATATCGGAGATATTGGTCCTGGTAGAAATAGTCTATGAAGCTTTCATCTTCCTGATAATACAGAATTTATTTTGCAAGGAACAATCCAGAAAGGATTTTATATTTCAGTATATTCTCTTGTCTATTCTGGATATCTTTATGGCAAAATAGAAGCAAAAAGGAATACTCATGTCGAGAGGTGAAGTGTACTTTGAGGGGAGATCATGTCAGCGAATGGTAATATCACCGTTGATGCTGGTGCTAGAATACAGAATAATTCAACACTTACAGCGCTGGATTGAATTATTACTATCGCCTGAGATGTATCAAATTCTATCATTATGGGTGATGAGATATATATTTCTGGAACAGCTACAAACTGTCAAATTATCGGAAGAAAGGTATCTGTTGTAGCTAATCGATGAAGTAGAGTCTTAGCTGAGTCTATAGTTATCAAAGAGGATTTGAATCCGAAGCTTTCAGAATATACGATTCTCATATATTCTGGTATAGAACGAATTATTGCTCTTGCAAAACAAAAAAAAGAAGCCATAGACCAAGCATGAGAAAAGATAAAAGTACAAAAATCCACACTCAAAAAACTATTTCTCTCTCTTGAAAAAACAGATCCTAAAAGATGAATTATTGCAAAAGAAGCTACTCTGTTCGAGCAGAAAGAAGGGGAATATAAGATAGAGTTATCCAAAATAAATGATGTATTCTCATTGTGTTCGAGGGATGAAGTACTTTTCTCATGACCGTCGGATACTATAAGTATAATGCCAAATGCACTTATCATGTCTGATACACTCTATGCTATTCTTCATGCCGAAGAGACAAATGAATCTACTCTCATAAGGACTAATCAAAAGAAGGACTGATATAACTCTCTACTGAATAGAAATCTCGTATATCAACAAATACCATATACATGAGAGGAATTTACTCGAGGGGATATTTTAAAAAAGGCAGAGCTAAATCTTAGTAGTCGTCTTTCTCGTATTGATAGCATGAGGAATATTATATACCCAAGAGTTCACTTTCCTGTGACTTGTGATGAAATTGCTTGAAACCTTTATGATTATAGTGATCAATGAAGTGCCTTTGTTTTTAAGAAAACTGATATAAAAACTGATTTTACTCTTGTAATAAATAATACCATTTGAATCTCTCTCTTGAATAATCAATTTCCATTTTTTGTGACACGAGTTGAGAGTGATGTGAGAATATGAAATGAATATTACTATAAAATAGCATGATTCTTCTTGAATCCAGGTATGTGAAAAGATATTGCAAAAGAAGTCTGATCATATGAACCAAAGAAACAATCATAGTTATCTCTTGCCAAGAGATTAGTCACTCATATCACAGTAGTTATCTAGTAATTTTAGTAATGATTCTAATAGTTAGGCATCAAATGCATTCTGGAAATCGTCTTGAGAGCCATCAGGATTCGGTTCTTCCCGTAACTCACCTCAATAACAAATCATACGAGATTGTGACCCCTTAATATCAATGTAGGGACAATTCTCACTTCCAGTATGTACTTCTCCATCATTTTTTCATGGTTCCATCCATCCAACTCTACGAGGAATTTTTTCAAGCCAAGGTCTGAGTTCAAAATCCCATCCCGCATTGAAATAAGAATTTTTCTCTATCTTTAATTCTCAAAAGTATGAGATAAAATAAGCTGTATAAATTCAATTCTCTATAGGAAAAGTAGAAATTATAGCTTGTATTCTTTCTTTATTCAAGAGTTTTGGAATAATATAGGGAACTTCTGGTCCTGAGAGAATCCTTCCGTCTATGCCGGTTTGCTCTATATCTGGAACACGTCCTTGATAATGGAGTGCATAGAAATGATCAATATAATGTTGGCAGGATTCAATATTTGGTTCTCAACTTCATTCATGCCAATATTTTCAATCAAGACCATATATATCTATCCCTATTTTTAAGACTGTTTTACAAAATGGACATCATGCAATTGGAACTTTTGGAAGTTCATCTTTATATTTTTTATAGAGTACCTTCTGTTCAGCGGCCATGGCACGTTTTTGCTCAATTGAAAAGTGAGTTTTATATTCAGAATCATAGAGATTTCGATTGATTTCTGCAATACGCTGTACGAGGAAATTTCTATTTTTTTGGGATTGATCCATATAAGTAAGATTAATCAAATGGATTAAAGAATATATTCTGGATTAGAAAGTGAGCTTGTTTACAACTACAAATAGTGATGAAGTATTTGTACTATTGTATAATATTAGCAGAAATTTCAAGAAAAAGTAAGTATATTTACCCAATCACTTCTCTCGGCTTCGAGCCGTCTGCAGGACCCACAATCCCCATAGATTCGAGAACATCGACCACACGAGCAGCACGACCATACCCAAGCTTCATATGTCGTTGGAGCATACTGGTTGAACATTTCCCATTTGATCGTACGAGGAGTATTGCTTCTTCGATAATTTTCGGATCCTCATCACCATATCCATCTCCGCTTGCGGATCACTCATAATTTCCTCGATCTCATTCTACAATAGATTGATCATATATTTCTTCGAGCATTGCAGGATCAATCGTTCGCTTGATATGATTGACGACTCTTTCGATCTCATCAGTCTCGACGAAGACTCATTGGATACGAGTCGATGCCATAGCGCCTGTCGGAAAATAGAGCATATCGCCTCGTCCGAGAAGATCTTCTGCTCCAATCTGATCGAGAATGGTACGAGAGTCGACATTCGACGCGACAGTAAATGCGACACGAGATGGGACATTCGCCTTGATAAGACCAGTAATGACGTCGACACTTGGTCGTTGAGTCGCGAGAATCATATGAAGTCCGACAGCACGAGCCTTCTGAGCAATACGAGTGATGGTTGATTCTACTTCTTTCTTGTTGCCACTCATCATAAGATCAGCAAGCTCATCGATGATGATGACGATAGACGGCATATGGTCTTTCGAAGATACTTTCGCATTGTATTCCTCGAGATTTCGCACTCATATGGGCTTGAATGTACTATATCGGCGTTCCATCTCAGCGACTCACCATTTGAGTGCATTGAGCGCTTTGTCTGGAGAATTGATAACTGGTGTGAGAAGATGTGGAATGCCGTCATAGACTCAGAGTTCGACTTGCTTCGGGTCGACCATAATCATACGGAGTTCTGATGGTGTATTTTTATAGAGGAGTGAGAGGATAAAACCATTCATAGCTACAGACTTTCCTGATCCCGTCTGTCCTGCTATGAGAAGATGTGGCATTTTTGCGAGATCTCCGACAATGAAGTCACCATTGATATCTTTTCCAATAGCCAGTGTGAGTCGCGACTTATGATGAATGAATACATCATCTTCGAGAACTTCTTTGATTCCGACGATATCGCGTTTCTCATTTGGAACCTCGATCCCGACGAGTCCAAGTCCTGGGATTGGTGCTTGGATACGGATAGATTTTGCTTTGAGTGCGAGAGTGAGATCTTTCTTGAGGGCTTCTATTTTCGAGAGTCGAACTCATTCACTCGGTCTGAGTCTATATTGTATGACTGTCGGTCCGACACACTCTTCTTCCATATCGACATCGATGCCGAATTGGAGGAATGTTTTTTGTATCAGAATAGATTTCTCTTCAATCTCATCGGGAGAGACAATATTCTTATGAATTATCTCATTGAGGAGCTTGAGACTCGGGAAATCCCATGTACCAAATTGGAGAGATTTTGTAGGATTCTTGGATTCGATTGGCTTTCCATCAAGAGTCTCGAGAGGAATTTTTTTACTTGTGAGTGCGGAGAGCGCTGACTTCATAAGACTTGTTCACTTTGGCTCTGGAGTCAGTGATTCTCAACGCTTACTTTTCTGGAGATTTTCTAGTTTCCGTTCGAGTTCTGCTGCCTTTTTCTTGTATACTGCATCGATCTTTCACTTTTTCATCGGAATATCATCTTCATCATCTGATCGAAGCATAGAGTCTCGCATACTCGAAAATGAAGGGACTGATCCACGCACTTTTGATAATATATTTCTATAGGATATTCGGAGTGTGAGATAAATGCTCGCGAAAAAAAGGACAAGAAGTGTGAGGAAGGCACTCGATGATCCAAGAAATTTTTCAAGAGAGGAATATATATCGAAATAGCCAGTAGGAATCTTCGTATACCAGCCGATAAGTGAAGTCGTCGCTATATAAAACAAGAGTATTCATATGAGTCTCCAGACTGACCAACTTGCCTTCTTCAATATGATCATTGTTCCAAGGAGGACAAGGATTGGTGATGCTATCATGCGATAGTATTCTCAGAAAAGAACCCTTCCTCATTTTGTGAGATATTCGCCGATAATAGAAGATTCTTTGGTCGAGAGAAACATGAGTGCTCCGAGCGTCACGAGGATTCCTCATGCAAGGATATTTTGGAGTTCGTAGGAGAAAAACGGATTTCATCTGTGGGATTTTTTGCGAGCCATAGAGCCATTATATGAAAAGTAGAGCTCTATGCAAAGGGAAAATAGAAGTATATTTTACAATAAAATATAAAAAAGTATTGACAAGGGAAAAATATAACCATAATCATTCTATGAAAAATAATTCCATACAAAATTATCAGCCGAAAAATCCAACATATTTTCTTGTTGCCTGAAAATGACAACTTGAATTTATGAATAATTCCCGACTTTCAACCTTAAAAGAGAATTGAAGTATTCCTCGGAATCAGCCTCGATTTCTTAGTGCCTCATTCGGAGCTCAAGTACGACATATGGTCGCATGTATTGGCTGTGATTTTGTAGAAGAACCTAAGAAGGTAAGTGATTTTTATACTACATCATCTTCTCCTAGAGGATGAATCATTTTTAGAAAAATACCAAAATCAGAACGAGATTCAGTGAGTCGCGATATGGCTTATTATCTGCAAGTTAGGCAAACATGAAAGATATTCGCTATTATTTCAAGATAAAAGATTTCCCACGCCTTGTGGGATTTTTCTTGCTTTTTCCCTTCTTTTCGATACATTCTTCCTGATTATTTCAGAGCAAGGTTTTTCACAAGCTCGAAATGACAGAAATTTGGAGAGGTCGCATAGTGGCCTATTGCGCACCCTTGGAAAGGGTGCGTATCGCAAGATACCGGGAGTTCGAATCTCCCTCTCTCCGCCATAGATAAAATCATTGAGTTTTACTTTTGTCATCCTGACGAAGGAAGGATCTGCTCATATTTTCCTGAGACAGAGCAGATTCCTCGTTAACCTCGGAATAACAAAACTCTTAGTACTTCTATCTCCAATCTCCAATCTCCAATCTCCAATCTCCTATTTCCTACTTTATATATATGATGAAACTTGTCACCAAGCTCGCACAAAAACCTTCTGATAAAACAATTCGTATTGTTCGTGTTGTTTTCTCCCTCATTCTTCTTGCTATCATATATTTCGGATGGAATGTGACGGCTGTGAATTTCGGACTTCCGACTGAGATCAAATATGCTTTCTATATATTTCCTCTTGTTGGTCTTGTGCGTGGGATTTTTGATCCAGGTGTTTTCCGCAAGAAAATCTGGAAATATACGATTATGACTCTCGGAGCTCTTATGCTTCTCACTTCCCTCTTTTTTATTGATGATGTTGCTCTTCCAGCCCCAGTGACTGAGACACCAAAAGTTGTCTCAGGTGAAGGTATCAGCCTCGTAGAAGTATCGAGACAGGTTTGACCAAGTGTACCTTTCTCTCTCTCGACGGACAATTGGTTCTGATTTTTTGGAGTCGTACTTATCATCGTTGGACTTCTTCTGAATGGGAAAAATATCACGATCAAGAATGAGCGATATGGTGAGATCGTGAAGAAAATACGAGTATAGCTTGATTGTTCCGTCATTCCTGCGAAGGTGGGAATCATAAAATATGAACCTAGAGCAAGATCCCGTGCCAAGAAATTCACGGGATGACGGAAATTGAGATTCTCGTCGATAAGAAATTCACGGAATGACTAGGAAAGGCAGTCATAGAAAAAAGTGCATTTTTTTGACAAGAAGAAAATAATATGATATTCTCAGTGTGTCTACTTCGTAACTATCCGGTATCCTTCACATGCCACATCAGTGTATTGGTCGCTTAAACCGATCGAATATCCTGATTTCCATACAAATATAAATACTCTTTGCACATTTTATGCAAAACGTTCACTCCATAAAGGAGGAACACCAAAATATAAGAGCTGGTTATTCTCTTTTAAAAAAACCAAAACGCAGTAGACCATAGATCATATCAACGTGAAGATAAGGTATGATAGAAATCCCCACTCTCAGGCTAATAAACAAATAAAAATGCCAACGAACGAGAATGGGGATTTTATTTTGTTCAAAATTTGGAATTTCAGAATATTTATGATACACTGGATTTATTACTCACA
Organism: Patescibacteria group bacterium; assembly: GCA_036170175.1. GTDB lineage: Bacteria > Patescibacteriota > Gracilibacteria > BD1-5 > UBA2023 > JAGOMW01. Next base: position 9,137 of record JAVHOR010000076.1, read on the forward strand.
TTATTTTCCTCTCTATGCGTCACTTTATCATACTTTCTCTCATTGGTTCTCTCATACTTTCGAGCTTATGAATATCTGGAGCATTTGCGGATCTTAGTTGAACTGGTTGAGAATTGGAAGCCCAGAGGGCCGAACAAGCAAGGCAAGAACTTGCAAAACGTGCCGTAGAAGATTCATATAATGCTTATGAAATGAAACGAAATGATACCCATGCAGCAGATATAGTCACACAAAAAGCACAAGATGCACTTGACTGAAATGGACCAATTACTGTCATTACGACAGCAGAGATTCCAGGCGCTTCTTGTACTTGTAAAGATACAGTCAATAGTTGTAATAAAGTAGAGACTCGTAAGTACGAGTGTATCGTACAGCCTGGTATGACTTCATTCCAGAAGATTATCGGCTCTATTATCAAATGGTTTGTCTTTATTATCATGCTTCTCGGAGTCCTCGCGATCGTCGGAGCTGGTATCATGATGGCATTCGGAAGTGATAGCGAAGAATATACCAAGAAGGCAAAAGGCTGGGCGATGAATATCATCATAGGACTTATTATACTTTTCACATTTAGTTATATCCTGAAGCTAATTGCTCCGTGGATATACCAATAATTTGGATATTTGCATTATTTCGAAAAATCTGATAGACTTAGTTCGTAATTCCATTTTCCTAACTTTTCATTCTATGAAAAAATATTGATTTCTCTCTTCACTTCGCCGTCTCGGAAGAGTAAAAACGGCACTCATAGCATGACTCATCATGGTTATAGGTGTGACTGCCACAGTAATGGCACTCAATGATTCACAGAAGGCATTCATTGCTGGAGAACTGGAACGATATAGGAATATTATCATGGCAAATCCAGATGTATTCCAGACACAAGAAA
>JAVHOR010000076.1:10125-12815 GCA_036170175.1 Patescibacteria group bacterium
ACTTCTTGGACGTATAGTGCATGGGGAACTTGTCAAAGTGGTACTCAGACAAGAAATATACTTACATCATCTCCAAGTCAATGTACTGGTGGAAATCCAGTGACGACACAATCTTGTACATCTGCACCTTCTCTTTGTCCAGACGGATCAGTACCTAATTCTTTTGTTGGTGTAACAATTAGTCCTCTTCCTAGCCGTTGTTTGGATCATGAATTTCAATTCTGACTTCTCTCTACAAATACTCCAAAAATTGGTGGGAAAAAAGTCGAATGACAAGATTATGTATATGATGGAACAGTAGAATCATCAGGCCCTCTCTATGCTCTTACAGTTGGAATAAGTAAGACGAGTACCTTAAGAGGATGTATGAAGATATCAACAGATGCTTCTAGCTGTAAGACATGGGATCAATTCCGTGACTATACTGATGAAGAATGGAATGGTACGACAAATCAAGTATATACTATGATGCCCGATTTATCCTTTGCTGCTGCTGGCGTCTATGAAGGATATGTCATGTATGCTAATGATAAAATTGCACGAAAAACAGGAACGATTACCGTAAAGCCATTGAGCTTCTCTCTTCTTTCTTCCAATTCTGAAAGTGGACCATTTGTCTCGAATGGAACAGTAGATGTAGGAAAACCTCTCTTTGCCCGAGTGACGGGAGTAGATAAGAATAATCCACCAAGAGGATGTATGGGAATGGTCTGAACAAATCCATGTGTAGATACATCGACATACCGTTCTTTCGACCAGCCGAGTGACAAATGGGTAGATGGTGGCCATGCAATTCAAACTACGCTTGGTTTTGATATTCCAGCCGAGTATTCAGGAAAAGATTTCGCATCTTATATTGTCTATTCGAATAATGTTGCACAATTTGTAGGAGTTGTTCATGTCAAATAATCGCAGTCAGTCAGACTTTATAACAAAGATAAATAAAATACGGTCGCAATGACCGTATTTTATTATAGTTCCTTTATAGAAAGATAAGGAGTCTATCCTCAAAATTTGAATAGCATCACATCTCCATCAGCGACAATATATTCCTTCCCTTCCATACGGACTTTTCCTTTTTCTCGTGCACCACTCCAGCCACCACATTCGACGAGATCTTTCCAGTTCACTGCATCAGCTTTGATAAATTTCTTCTGGAAATCAGTATGGATCACTCATGCAGCTTCTGGTGCAGTCCATCACTTCTTGATGGTCCAAGCATGTACTTCGATCTCTCCCGCAGTGAAATAATACTGGAGACCAAGAAGATCATAGCATGTCTTGATAATAGTATCCATAGGATTGAAGTCGATTCCCATATCAGAGAGGAACATCTTTTTCTCTTCATCTGAGAATTCGATCATATCCATCTCGATCTTGGCACTTACTGGAAGGACAGGAATTTTCGGGTCTGTGATACCTGTGATATCACGGAGCACCTCACCCCAACCCTCTCCTAAAGGAGAGGGAGTATTGCTACCATTCCCCTTCTCTGAAGGAGAAGGGGTTAGGGGATGAGGTGATTTCTGGAAGTATGTTTCCTCGAGATTCACAGCATAGATAAATGGCTTGTTGGTGAGAAGATGAAGGTCTTCTACGGCAAGCTTTTCTTCATCACTCATTTCCATGAGAGATGCAATCTTTCCTGATTCGAGATGAGACTTGAGTCGAATATAGACATCTTCTCGAGATTTTGCTTCTTTATCCCCTGATCGTACTTTTTTCTGATTGTCTCCTATACGTCTATCGAGTGTCTCGAGGTCTGCAAAAATGAGTTCGAGATTGATAATCTCTATATCTCGCTTTGGATCGACAGAACCACTCACATGATGGACATTGGTATCATCGAAGGCGCGTACGACTTGAAGGACAGCATCTACATTTCGAATGTGAGAGAGGAATTTGTTCCCAAGTCACTCCCCTTTCGATGCTCATTCGACAAGCCCTGCAATATCGACGAATTCGATATTTGCTGGAACTATCTTTGCGCCATTGACGACGATGCGGATTTGCTCCAGTCTCTCATCATTCACATTTACGATACCAGTATTGGGTTCGATCGTACAAAATGGAAAATTTGCAGCTTCAGCAGCATATGACCTCGTGAGAGCATTGAAGAGAGTAGACTTACCGACATTCGGGAGACCGACAATACCAACTTGCATGTTTTTGGGAGATTAAAAATTTATATTTTCGACATTGACCCGATTCTTCTTGGCTGGAGTGTAGTCAGTGAGGATCTTGTATCCACCAAAAAATGAGATAAGAAGTACAACTATGAGATATATCTTGAGGACTACTGAAAGATATTTCGAATATTCCTTGAATCCACCAATATGCATGACGACAATACTAATAAAAGCAAAGAGAATAAGGAGGACAAGGAGATACACACCAAAAATGACGATATTCATAGTCAGATACAGTAAGGAATACGATCGCAAGAATATCTATTTCTCTCTAAAATACAAGAAAATATAAAAAAAGGATATCCATTTGGATATCCTTTTTGATTGATTTTTCTAGAGTCCGACAAGAGTATCTACTTCATCTCTATCTTTTTTATTTGCTTTCCTTACTTTACTGAGAGACCCACCTCTTGATGTACCATCTTTTGCGTGAGTGGAAAGAGATTCTTCAGCGGCATCTTCAAGAATAAGTTCTTTCTCGAGGAGCTTGCGCATACGAAG
>JAVHOR010000077.1:0-12804 GCA_036170175.1 Patescibacteria group bacterium
TTCTTGCTCTCAATGACACTCTTCATTGCCTGTTCGAAGACATGTCCGACCATGAGACATTTCTCTTCTCAGAGGACAGGACCAAGGATCTGAAGCCCAACTGGAAGTGAGAGAGATAGGTCATCTGGAGGCGCTGCATATCCTGCTGGGACAGTAAGTCATGGAAGTCCAGCAAGAGAGGCAGGTATTGTGAAGACATCTTCGAGATAGAGCTTCATCGGATCATCTGATTTTTCTCAGAGCTTCCATGCGACACTCGGTGCTGTCGGACAAGCAATCACATCTACTTTTTCGAATGCCTTAGAAAAATCATCACGGATAAGTTGTCGTACTGCTGATGCTTTTTTGTAGTAGGCATCGTAGAATCCACTCGAAAGGACAAATGATCCTACCATTGATCGACGCTGGACTTCTTTTCCGAGTCATTCTGCACGATTCTTTCCGATATCAAATAATCATTCTGTGACATGTCCATAGCGAATACCATCATAGCGACCCATATTGGATGAGACTTCTGCTGGACAGATAATATAATATGCAGAGATTCCATATTGAGTGTGCGGGAGAGAAATATCGACAATCTCTGCTCCAAGTTCACGAAGTTTTTCGACAGCATCTCGAATAGTTTTTTCTACTCATGGCTCGACTCCATCGATAAAATATTCTTTCGGAATTCCAATTTTGATTCCCTTCAGATCTTTTCGTATCCATAGAGATGAGTCAATCTTCACTTCTTCATGAAGTGATGTCGCATCGAGTGGATCATTCCCTGCTGTCGCTTCATAGAGAAGTCCGGCATCTCGGACCGTACGAGTGAAATATCATGGAGTATCAAGTGATGATGCCATAGAAATAACACCATAGCGACTATTGCGTCCATATCATGGCTTCCATCAGACAATTCCACACATGCTTGCTGGTTGTCTGATACTTCCACCAGTATCTGTCCCGAGAGCTACTGGCACGATACCACTAGCAACCGCAGCTGCTGATCATGAAGAAGATCATCATGGAATACGAGTCGGATCCCATGGATTATGAGCGACTCGAAAAGCCGAATTCTCTCCACTTGACCCCATAGCATATTCGTCCATATTTGTTTTTCAGAATGAGACAAATCCTGCTTTCTTCATGCGAAGTGTGACCGTCGATTCATACGGAGGAATGAATCACTTAAGCATATTAGATCCTGCTTGTGTGAGTATTCATTTCTCACAAAAAATATCTTTCACGGCAATAGGAAGACCTGTTATTTTTTCTTCTTTTGGAAGCATATCGAAAATACCAAGTTCTTCATCATACTTCTTTGCTCGTTCGAGAAAATAATCATATATTTCCTGATATGTTGCATTTCCATTTTTTACGAGATCTTCGAGTTCGAGAAGGGAAAAATTTTTGAATTCCATAGTTCAAGTAAAGAGAAGAAATAGAGTTTGCTCGAATTTTCAAGCGAAATACAGAATTAAGAGAATCGGGTTCTTATAATACTATTTCAATTGACTTGCTGGAGTATAGCGAAAAAAAAGTATAAAACAAGTTTTGACAAAAATATTAAATAGTTATAATATAATGAATTAACTAGATCAGCTATGTCAAAAATTATATTTTGAGCGCCTGTAGAAAGTCTTTGAGAATGTTTAGCTTATTCTAGCAAGCCAACACCTCCAGAAAGTATTTTTTGACCAGAAATGAAAAACTGGATTGCATCTATGCAAAAACACTATGGTCCAGATTATATGAGATTCTGAATGTGGAGAACTTTGATAATGACAACAAAGGATAATTTATTAGATTGTATTGATTTTATAAGTGAATGCATTGCTTTAGATGGTATCGGTAAAATAGATGCATTGGAACGGTGAGAGCTTACTACTTTGGAATAGTACTTTGGAATAGTCTTGCCTTTCCTTCCTTTTTCAATATACTCCTCTGTATATAAAGAGCGCGATTTCGGTCGTGCAGTTTTTCTATTATTGGCTGACTTATTTTAGATGTCTATTTCTCGATTTGTAATTACTAATTTTCATTGAATATGGAACTTCCTCCACGAGTACGCGGCATGCAAGATATTTTCTGAGAATATCAGCGATATTTCACATTTTTAAAGAAAGTGGCTCGACATGAATTTCGCACGAATGGCTTCACTCGTATCACGACGCCGATTCTCGAAATGAAGTCACTTATCGTTCATTCAAGTGGTGAAGATTCTGACATTGTGACAAAAGAAATGTTCGACTTCACTGATAAATGAGGTCGCGAAGTTGTAATGAAGCCAGAAAGTACTCCATGAGTGATGCGAGCATATCTCGAAAATATGCTCGAAGAACCTCAGCCAGTCTATCTTTATTATATAGAACCTCACTTTCGCTATGATCGACCTCAGAAAGGCCGATACAGGCAATTCCATCAGATTGGTGCTGAGATTATCGGAGAAGAAGATCCGATCCTTGATGCAAAAACAATCTATATAATGAAAAATATCATGGATGGTATCGGGCTTGCAGGAAGCTATACAATCAAGATAAATTCTCTCTGAGTGGTAAAAGAGCGTGAGAAATACCTTTTCGAACTTCAGTCATTTTTCGAAAATAAGAAACACCTTCTTGATGAGACAGACTTAGCTCGACTCGCAAAAAATCCACTCAGGCTTCTTGATTCGAAGAATCCTGATGTCCAAGATCTTCTCAAGGTCGCACCAAAAATGACTGACTTTCTCAAGAAAGACTCTCTCGAATTCTATAATAAAGTGAAGGAATATCTCGAACTTCTCGAGGTACCATATACAGAAGATCCGACTCTTGTACGATGACTTGATTATTATTCTCATACAGTATGGGAATTTGTCGATGGATCTAGTCGAACACAAGATGCATTCGGTGGTGGTGGCCGCTATGATTCACTTGCAAAGGCAATCGGATGGAAAGAGGAAGTTCCTGCTGTTTGATTTGCATTCGGAGCTGAACGAATGATCGAAGCCATGATGGAACGATGAGTCAAGCTGAGAAACAAAGACATGATCCATCTCTATATCATGCAGCTCGGTGATGAAGCAAAAAAACTTGCACTTCCTCTCAATATCGAATCACGCAAACGAGGACTCAATAGCCTCCTCTCACTCGGAACTCCATCTATCAAAGTACAACTCAAAAAGGCGAATCGCGTCGGTGCTCGATTTGTCATTGTAATAGGAATCATGGAAGCGAAAAAGAAAGTCTGTCAGCTCAAAGATATGGACAGATGAACACAAATAGAAGTTCCTCTCGATCAAGTCATTGATCGTATTATCGGAGAGGTATGAGAAAGCGCACTCTCATTTTATCACCCTTCACGAGATTTTATTATCAGTGACGATAGTATGACAAGTGACGATGCAAAAAAAATTACTGTTGATTAAGTAGAATAATACAATGCATATTATTATTGATGTACGCACATCAAGTCCTGATGATACGAGTCATATATCCTATGCGATGCTCTGGAAGGATCATTGGCATCTCATGCATCCCAATGACCGTATCACATTCCTTGCTTATGAGGGAGATATTGTGGAACATGATGATGTCATACGCCTTATACGAAGCTGGTATACGCGAAAAAATCTCACCTCTCATGCTCATGGTCCTGATAGGATGATATCATTTTCAGATCTTCCACCTATAGATACGAATATTCCGCTTATTACACATGTATTCGATCTTGCATCCCTTCTCTATCCTCGTACAACACTCTCATTTTGGGAGAAAAAAATCAGAGAATATAGACAAAAGAAACTTCTCCGAAGTTCGAGAGTAATCGTTGTGCCACATATGAGTGTCTGATTTGAACTCTCTGAGGGCTTCAATATCAAAGAGGAAAAAATGGCAGTTATACCCTATCTCCTAGCTGAAAGACAGAAAAACACGCTTGAAACAAGTATTCTTTCTCTTGGAATATATGGGGAATATTTTATTGCTCCATGAAGTCCTGGAAATGAATGGAATCCTCTTGCTCTTCTCCAGGCTTTTTCGAGATATGTCCATGACCTTGGATGAGAAAAGAAGCTTATTATTCATGGATATATCTGAGAAAATCTCTCATATATATTTTCCCTCGTTCGTTCTCTCGACATTACCCATGCTGTGAAAATACTATCAGCTATCACAGGGGAAGAGCTCGAAAATCTCTATACTCATGCAAGCGGATGGATTTTCATTGGGCCATACTATAGTCGAGGATATCTCGTGGCTCTTGCAGAATGATACGGTCTTCCTCTTATTCTCTCTGATATAGAGACTCTGCGCGAATATGATGGAGTCTATATTCATCCCAATCATATACATACACTTCCTGATATTCTTATGAAGCTTGAAAAGAGAAAAGAACAATATACCTATCATGAAAAGAATAATTCTATCATGCAAGTCTATACGCGGATCATAGCAGAGTGAAACTTGCAAAAGTCATAAGTATGAATAGGATAACTTTCAATTATCAACTTTCAATTATTCTATGTCTAAACTTTTTGGTGTCGGTGGAGCCAAGAATCCAACTGTAACTTCCCATTCGTCAGAAAAAATGCAGCATGAAGATGAATCAATCACTGTAGATATAGCAAACGATAGAGATCATGAGATTGATGTTGGACAGATCGCTGTCGATGTTCTCGATCTTGCTGAAGAGATTATCATCATTGCGCCAGTTGCATGAGTTGATCCGAGTGAGATTGATATAGCGCTCTCACGCAATATTCTGACACTCTCATGAGAGAGAAAACATGCCCCTATTTATCTTGATGCAAAGCGTATGCTCGTAGAAGAGTGCTACTATGGGCCTTTTTCTCGCTCGATTATCCTTCCTGAGAATCTCGCATTCAATAAGATCAAAGCAACAGTAGATAACAATACTATTATGATTCATGTACCAAAAATCACATTTTTCTCGAAAAGTATCAAAATAGAAGAATAATACTCAGTGGATAGTTGATAATTAATAATGGATAGTTCCAAATTCCAGTTTTAATAGCATTAATTATCAACTCTCAATTATCAACTCTCAATTATTATGTTTTTCCGTAAAAAATCATCTCAAGAACCCGATGACAATGTTGCGAAAAAAGGCATTAAGCATGTCGATAGTGTCGTGACTGGACTCATTCTTGGAGGACTCATCGCATCAATATATGGCGTCAATAAGCTCAGAAAGGATCACTCTGAAGAAGGAAAATGAGAGAAGGAAAATGAAGTAGAGCCCCCAAAAAAAGTAGGAGAAAGGGGGCTTTTGCGTCGTATTATTTTTGGAAATAAATAATGTCTATATATCGATACTTTCTCATCGCGTGTATTCTCATAGGCACCATCGAAATAGAATATATAAGTGCTGGAGTAATAACTCCAGAAAAGGTAAAAAGCGAAACGAAACACTGCATGGATGCACGGGAAAGTCAAACAGAGTCTACAATCACCGAATATGTTTGTCCAAGTGGGGAATTTCTTGATGTAAATGGGAAGGATCTGTCCAAAGAGGTACTTTCTTGTACTATAAAGATGTGACTCGAATTTAATGAGATTGATAAAGATGCAATCCTTTGGACAAAAGAACTCCAAAAACAACGAGAAAAAGATCCTCTAAAATGGAGTGAAGATATCCAGAAGAAAGTCTATGATAATACAGATAGTCTCAGAAATAGATATTTGAATGTCTGTGCTATTACAGAATGGAAGGATTGTGCGGTATCAACTGATTTTCATCCTGAAACTACTTGCAATGATCGTGCGGAAGCAAAAGCTGCAGCATGGAGAGATATGGGATATATCCTCGCAGGAAAAGGTATCGCGAAAAGCTATCAGAACGATAAAGATACCTATATCGATGCAACAAAAAGCGCTTACGATACTCTCGTGAGAAAATGGAATGAATATAAGCGTATTGTCGATCGAGCTGTGAGTAAATTTACAGCGTATATAAAAAATGCCGTGAAATAATCTCTAGAGCATCTAGAGATATTCGTTTGCATGGGAAAGAATATACCACCATTTCTCTTGATTGGTCATATTTTTGGTCGGAGATTCTTCGAACCTTTTGCTCTGGAATATCATCTCATTTACATCGATATTTTCATTTCATGCAATGTCAGATTCATTGATTATATTGATCACCTCTTCTCATGGAAGCTTCTTATTCTGTGTTGCCTTTGCTACAAAGGTCTGATATGCCTTCGTGCGAATATAACTATTGAGGTCTTCTTTTCATGTGTTTCGAACAGTGATATCACTGTTGACCCGATTGAGAGACTCAATATAGGCATTCGTCTGAAAATCCTGATACTTATAAAACCCGATGAGATAGAACTCATAGAGGATTACGCCAATCAGAGCAATAAGAATGTAGATAAATTGGGTACGCATAAGAGGGATTTTCTACTTCGCACGAATGACAGAAAGATGGATGAATCTTGCTTTTCCTGTTCCTTTTCCTACAATATTCAAAAATCCCTATTTTTCCAATCGAGTTATGAATATCCGTATATTCCTTATTACATTTTGAGTTTTTCTCTTGTGATTACTTATATTTCTCGGAATATGAGCATATAACTATTATAGTGCAATTCATGCAGATGATCCTATTAATCCAACACTTTCAGTCGAAGAAGGTTCTTCGACGATTATACGAGGAGATCTTGCGATCGATCTTTCATTTGGAGAAAGCTACATTCTCAAAAATGGTGATGCCATAGAGACAAAATCGGCATCAAAAGCGACTGTCACATGGCCCGATAGAAGCATTACTCGACTTGGCGAGAATACTCGTATCACGATACGAAAAATGGAAGTATCACAAAATTATGAGACAATTCGAATCTCCTATGACATCAAACGTGGAAAGGTCTGGAATACTATTATTCGATCTATCCTCGGAGATTCTTATTTTGAAGCTCGCCTTCCGAAGAATGATATCGTCGCTGCAGTACGTGGAACAGTATTCGAGATCAATCTTGATGCAGCATATATTCATGCTGTCTCTCATGATACTGTCCTCTCTGATAACTCTGGGAAGAATCTCGCTCTTCTTCCATGAGAAATGGTATCAAGTGAAAATATCTGGATACACCGTGGAAGAGAATGGCTCGATACAACATGGGCTTCATGGAATACAAATGCAGACATATTCTACCAGAAATCTCGCACTCTCCTTATGGAAAAGAGTATTTCTCTTCTTTCTGGAAAATGAAAAGAAGGAAATTATTGGGATAGATTTGTCAGGTGGATCCTCTCATTCTTTCAGGGCTTCCAGGAAATCAAGATCTCAAAAATGCTCTCACTCGGAAATATCGAATCTCTCAAAAATAACTCGGAAACAACTCTCATCAAGTATTATCAAAAATTGCAATCAACGGATCTTATTGAAATGCGAGATAGAGTTCGGTGATTTCTCGTAGAACAGTCCTGAACAAGTCCAAATAAGAAAACTCTTATGAATTCTCTCAAACATGGAGCTCTCTGGGATAGTCTCGATTTCCCTACAGAGACACTCACTGCATCGAAAAAGGCACTCTGAAATACATTCGAAAGCATCAAATGAAACTTCCAAGAGATACAAAAATCTCTCCAAAGTGGTGGAGAGATTGATATAAAAATACGAGAATCTTTTAATTCATTTCTAAAATAATTATTTCAAGAGATTCATAATTACAATCACACAAAGTCCAAGAATAATGCTTACCGAGAATCCGTGCAGAACTTTTTTTCAAAAAATTGATTCTCAAGAGTGATACGCTACCCATGCCTTAAAACAATTATTTGAAATCACTGCGAGAAGGATAGTTGTACTCGCAACAAGGAGTGGAAGAATACCATCTCTTGCTCATTCAGATGAAGTAAGGTTGATCGCATCGACATCAGCAAATCCCGAAATAATTCCGAGAAAATAATTCGATACTTCAAGTGGAACAATATCCTTGTAGATTGCTCCAAGATTGGAAATAAATTTTACAACAACGATAAGTCATGCAAATTGAAGTGCCGGAACAAGCTGGAATGGACTCTCATATGATTCCTTTTTCTCATCATCCTGCACTGGGATTCTTTCATTTCGTGATTCGAAAAAATAATAAAGCGTCATTCCTGTAAGTCCGAGAAGCATGAATAGAGCAGGACGTGTAATGGTTTCGAGTATTCTCGGATATATCACAGCTGCGACGATAAGCACGCGAAGGAACATAATACATGAAGCAATCAGAGTGGCTACAACATAAGAATTTCTATGTTCTGGGTGTTCATTACTTTTTTTTGTCATGGCAATTGTTGTCGCTGTCGATGAGATCAGGCCTCCGATTGCTCCAGCAGCAATAATCCCTGACTTCGCACCGATTGTCTTTGAGAGGATAAATCCTGCATATTCAACTCCTGCCATCACTACTACAAAGAACCATATCCCATATGGATTGAAAAAGTGAACACTCAGAATTGGATGGGTCCATGAGAGGTGTCCAGAATAGAACCAGTTCATCATATCGATGAGGGAATATTTCTGATCGGGAAGAAGTGGAAGAATCACGAGGGCAATCACGGCAAACTTCAGGGTATCACCAAGTTCTTTTCGAGAAAATCGACTTTTAAGTTTTGCAAAATACTCTTTTGCGGAAAGAAGGAGAAGAAGAAAAATCGATAGAATCACGGCAGTAGTATAGTGTCAAAGCATTGCAATAACCCCAATAAAATAAGCGATAATAGCAGCATATTCGCTCGTCGCCCCCATCTTGTCTCTCTGAAATGAAGCATAAATATATGAAGCAAGAACGAAAAGTCCTGACATAATTGCTCCTATAGCTATCCAAATATTGACCCCAAGTATCTTGTCAAACCATGCGCAGATGGCACCAAAGAATGATATTGTAGCAAATGTGCGTATACCTCCAAACCCTGTTGCTCAGCCGAGCTTTGTCCCTGCCCAGGGAAGTTCACGCTCAGTCCCAATAAGAGCACCAAGTGCAATCGCAAGAATGAATCCAATAAAGACAGTAGGTTCCATAAGAAGAAAGAAGAAAAATATTTGCTTTAGTATATCAAATATAGATCTTTTGTGCAAGAAAATCAACTCTTATAAAAAATACACCTTTCCAAAAAAAGAAAAAGAGCTCCGTTTGGAGCCCTTAATCGATTATTTTGTTTTTGCTTGATAGAGGTTTCGTCCGACTCGTTCGATATATTTCTTGTTCTGGAGATTCATATAGATTGTCGTTGTCTTGACTTGGCGAACTTTCAATACTCGACTGGTGATTTCTTCTGTCGAGAGAGGCATTTTTGCCTTCTGGAAGATATCAAGAATCACATCAAGAACGGTACCATCCTTGTATCCCCAATCTTTGAGCACATAGATACCACGACCAATGAGAACAAATTCTTCATTGCGAATGAGCTCGTTGTGAATCGTAGATATTTTTACTGGCTCGTGGAAATATTCAGTGATAGCATTCGCAATATCGAGAAAATGCATGGGTTCTTTTTTCTTCTTGAGTACATAGATTGCCTTATCCTTCAGAGTAGAAGGATTGAGAATCTTCCACTTCTCAAGTCCGACAAATTTCTCTTCTCCTTTCACGAGATCGACATAGATATCAATCACGGCATCAATCATAACTGGCTCAATCTTTCCAAATTGTGCAAAAAGATTGATCTTGATCATCTCATAGAGGATAGAATTCTCCATAATATCACCCTTTTTTTTGAGAACTTTAATTGTCTCCTTGTGAATAGATTCGATCTGTTTCTTCTGAATCTCAGGAAAGTGATAATATGTGCGAGTTCCGAGCTGAGGCTTGGAACGCTGAAGATTGAAGTCTGCCTGAAGAAGGACATCGATGATATTCTCATTGACAACATCAGCAAATCAAACGTCAGCAATAATAGCAGTAATAAGACGATCTCGGGTCATGACTCCACCGTGCATCTTGAGTATCATCTCACCTGACTCCTGTATATTCATAAGTGGGCTCGAGCGCATGATACGACCAATCTTCTTGATACCGACATCTTCTATCTGTCTTACACGTTCACGAGTGATACCATAGGTATCTCCTATTTCTTGGAGAGTCTCACGATTCCCCTGAAGCCCAATACGACGGGTAATTACTGTACGCTCTTTCTCTGCGAGAGAATCAAGAATAGTGTGAAATACCTGGTGAATATCGAATGTAGTATGAGCCATATGATGGAAGTTAAGATATGGAAGAAAATATTTTTTAGGAACAAGTTTCTCTTGAGAAACTGTCAATTGCTAAGAGAGTAAATTTATATACGCTAATAGTCTCTATAAGGCATAGTATGCTTTTTTTTTCAAAGTCAAGTTTAAATTGGAAGAGTCATATTTTTATCTTTCTCACTTCCATGTGAGTGTGCGCGTGATTCTCCGAGGATATCCCTATACTCTCCGAGATAGTCATCTTCCTTTTTATCGAGATAGCTCATCGTCACTGCTCGCGTCTTCTCATTTTGAGAGAAAAAATACGAAGCCAGAAGAAGAATAAAAGCTCCTGTAATCCCCAGCTTGAGACCAAATCCAGCCTCGACAGCTTGCGTCGATATATTAGCATAAGCCATAGAGGTAATGACAACCTGGAAACATGCCGTAAGGAGCATGGCATCGATAAATACAATTGCCTGAGCATCGGAAAGCCGAAAAGGAACATATGCACGGAGAAATTCCTTTTTCTCGTGAGAAAGGAGAAAAAATGAGATCGAAAGAAGAGCAACTAATATACCATAACCTATGCCTCCAGAATAAAGAGAAAATGCCCAATGTTGTATACTCTCTCATCCTGTCGGCGATCGAAATACTATCCATGGGAAAAAAAGTGAAACAAGAAAGAGTCAATTGCAAAGAATAATTGTCTTTCCAGCAAGTCCAAGTCTATATGTACCAAATGAGAGGCGTGAAAGAAAATTGAGAATTTGCGTTTTTAGTTTTCGATTTTTTGAATTTCGTATATAATCCATAGAAAATGGGTGTTAGTCAGTAAAGATAACACTATCCAAATTCATGATTTTTTCAAGTCGGTCTATGCACAATCTACGAAAAAACATATTTCTTGAGATGTACGCTATTATAATAGAGTTTGTAAGATTATCATATGCTACATTTCGTGCTCTATTTTTTCGAAAAGAAATAAAGTGAAGTGGCATTCTTATGAGTCTCATTCATCATATTATTACTCTCGGACCTCGCAATTTCCGAAAGTTCCCGACAGCAAGCAGCATTGGAAAAGCACTTTTTAGTCCTCTTGTATTCCTCTTCCCCCTTAAAAATACTCATGAAAATGATACAAAAATTTAATCATCGAGGGTTTACCCTCTTTGAGCTCATGATATCAATGGTCATATTCGCCGCACTCATGACGAGTATTCTCGAATCTGTGGGGAATATTACTATTGCCCGCACAAGGACCATGAATCG
Organism: Patescibacteria group bacterium; assembly: GCA_036170175.1. Lineage (GTDB taxonomy): Bacteria > Patescibacteriota > Gracilibacteria > BD1-5 > UBA2023 > JAGOMW01. The sequence goes on from JAVHOR010000077.1 coordinate 11,428, forward strand.
TATCACACTTCTCGAAGAGCTTTATTTCTTCTCAGAAAATCTCGCAAGCGCAATCAAGGATGGCGGTATCATCGACTATGAGGAATACTGGAATAGACAAGTTGTCGGTACTACTACAGGGACTGGACATTATGCAAAAGCAACTGGCTTTGGGAATTATGGAAGTGGTGGAAATATTGGAACTACACCAGATTATGGAAACTTCTATTATTTCTGTAGAAGTGGTGATATTGCAAGCTCAACCTGAACTCGTGTAGGAACAGGCTGATGCATGACAACAAACAATTCTAAAGGTGATGGAACATCTCCAGACGAGAGCTATTCATGAAAATTCCAACGCTATGGAGAATACAAGATTCAATTTACTGACTACAATGGGAATGCTGATAGTGATCCGTGAGCTCTTGGAAATGAAGATGGTGATATAGGGAATAACATCATCTGAGATGAAGATGATAAGGATATCGGTGACGGTCCGATCGTATTCTCTGGAGCAACTCCCGAACTCTATCTTATCAATCCTCTCACTCATGAGCGTACGTACTTCAGATGGACATACAAAGATGATCCAGGATTACCAGCTAATACATGTGTGTATACATGAATAAATGCTGGAAGTGGCTGTCTCGGAAACATAGAGGTTCTGAAGCTTCAAGGGAAAGATATTGGCATGAAGAGTCATACGGGTGATACCACCAATGATTCTAGTGCTTTCGATGGAGACATCGATACATGGATCTGTCATCCAGACTGGAGTTGTAGAGATGGAGTAGATGTTTCTCCGTATGGATGGCTTCCGACTTGAGCAGATATTGAGTGGGTAAAGATATTCCCTGACTATGTAAATGTGAAGCAAATATCTTTTACTCTTTTCCCACAAAAAGATCCATGGAAATCGTGGGCCGCTCCAGATTACCTCTCGCCAAGTACCGAGGTAAGCCCATTTATTCATCCGTATGTCCGCATACAGCTCACCATGGGGCTTGCTTGGTCCAAGAGAAGTGTCATCAAGTGAGATGATCCGACGATATCTATATCGACAACTATCAGTCTCACCGGAGAATCTCAATAATTGCATCTCGTCATCAATTCTCACTCTATGAAAATACTTTCCGAAAAAAAAGGCTCTGCCATACTCATCGCACTCGTCGTACTCACTCTTCTTGTGATGATGAGTACGGTATTTTTCGAGAAGCTTTTTCGATTCAGTCAGGCAAGCGAAGGAATAGAGAATTCGAATGTCGCCTATTATACAGCGCTTGGAACGATCGAGGAAGCTCTCTACACTGGATGAGTGAATAAATATACACCATGGAATATTCAGAATCTTCTTCGAGGATCAAGCTCAAGTACAGGAATCAAGCTCACAGTCTATAC
>JAVHOR010000078.1:0-2592 GCA_036170175.1 Patescibacteria group bacterium
ACGCTTCACCATCTCATCGAGTCACTTGATCGTATTGATACTTGCCTGAAGTCGCTCCCATGTAAAATTGAAGTTTTCACGATATTGATTCTGAAGAGCCATAAGGCGAAAACCTCGAGCAATGAGAGTTTCTGGGATATCTTTATTCTTCTCGAAGATATCACGAAGTGTATAGAAATTTCCCGCACTTTTTGCCATCTTTTTATTATCTACGAGGAGATGTCCACCATGCATCCAATATTTTGAGAATTGTTTTCCTGTGAATGCCTCAGTTTGAGCTACTTCGTTTTGATGATGGGGAAAAAGATTGTCGATCCCACCCATATGAATATCAATCTGCGCACCGAGAAAATGATGATTACATGCGCTGCATTCTATATGCCATCCTGGTCGTCAAATAATTGACAATTTACAATTATCAATTTTCAATTGAATTGACCATTTGTTTTCTCCATCAGTCCCCTTATCGTATGCCTTCCAGAGAGCAAAGTCAGCGACTTGATCCTTCTCATATTCGTCATTGTTGATTCGTACACTGGATATCATACCCTTTGTATCTATATGGGCGAGTTGCCCATATTTCCGGAATTTCCTCACACTGTAATAGATACTTCCATCATCTGCAAGATAAGCATATCATTTATCGAGAAGTCATTGAATCATTGTTCCCATATCGTCTATCAGAGTCGAAATCGGAGCGATGGTATCAGCTCTATGAATATGAAGCGTATCAAGATCATCGAGAAAAGCCTGCGTATAAAACTCTGTGAATTGTTGTAGACTCTTTCCTGATTTCTGACTATCTCGAATAGTCTTATCATCGATATCCGTCACATTCATGACAGTTCTGACTCTATATCCGAGAAATCGGAGCGTACGAATTACAAAATCCTCGAAAAGATAAGTACGAAGATTTCCTATATGGGCATAGTTGTATGGAGTTGGTCCGCAATAGTATACTTTGACTTCATCTTGTTTGAGGGGCTTGAATCTTTCTTTCGTGAGGGTGAGGGTATTGTATATTTCGAGAGACATAGTTCTGATTATTAATATCTCTAATGAAGAATAGCCACAGTATATAAAAATGTAAAAAAAAATCGAGTAATTTCCTAAATAATCGTATTTGACATTCTATAAAAAGTATAAATAAGTATTGACCCTATCATGATTTTATGTTATAATATCTTTGCTCTTTTTGTAAATAGGTATGAAACATCCTCTGCCCAGACATTCTCGTAGAATGAGTTCTGAATGGCTTTCGGCTATCTTTACTCTTCTAGTGCTCAGTGGTATATATGCTTCGATGGATAATTTTGATTCTTATAGTACATTCTATAAATATCAAGAAAAGATCAATGAACCAAAGCTCATATCTGTAGCCAGTCCATACTGGAATAATGATATGAACTACGGATTTCGATCAATAGCTGGAGATGCATATACACAGACAGGATCAAGTAGCGTCGATCAGGTACTCGTCAAGTCAAAAGATAAGACTGTTTTTATGCATAATGGTGTCAAGGTATCTTTTTACCCGAATACTTCTATTGCTGAGATAGATAAGTCGATTGATCCGAATACACCCAGGGCCTATTCACGTCTTGCTAATGGCATTGCAGTCATTGAATGAGATCTGAATTCTGCTTCTGCGAAGACTATTTTTTCCACGCTTCATTCCAAGTAGCAGTTCCTTCACTCGTGTTTTCCTCGAGCCCTTTGGTATGGGTTCGAGGTTTTTTTGTGAAAAAGAAGTGAAGGATGTTGATTTATAATAAATAGTGAGTATTCTCCTTCGGGTGTCATAGAACTTTAACAGAGAAAAATAATTTTTGGGGATGATATAGGATTCGATAAGAAGACTCGTATTGCCTTTATGCTGTTTCGGGGCGCCTCGCCTCGTTATCAAAGGGGAAACAATAGTTGCAAAAACTACTTTCAAATTTGGTGGACTTAGAGCAGTTGCTAACGCATTTGCTGTTCGTACTCCAGTAACTGTTGCTGCTTAATCGCTCAACGGTGTAGTCTCCATTTCGGTGGATGAGTGCCATATGGCCTGCTACAAATTTCATTTCCTGAAACTTATAAGGAAATGTCATATTTATAAGTTTTACCTTTTGCCTTTATGATAGGGAGTCGCGAAGAGTAAACACAGAAACCTATTTTTTCGAGAAATTTTTTCTTATTCTCTATTCTCGAAAATACTAGAATTGAGATATAAGCAGTAGATGTACAGCTGATACCTTCTTACACGCGGGGGCGGTGCCCGCCATCTCCACCAGTTAAGAACAAAAATTAAAATAACTCCAAGAAATTGGAGTTTTTTTAATATCTTATTTTTACTATAAAATCTTTATTCAACCTTTATAGTAATTTTATATAAATATTTGCTTTCCTATTTTTTTACTATAAACTCTTTATACTATCTTTATAGTAATTTTATATAATCTATATGGAGCATAAAAAAATTGATATTCCGAAAAAAGAAGTTGGTGATGCGAATAGTTTATTTCACAAAGCAATTTCTGATTGAATATTTCTTGAGACTGATGTTTATGATAATTGGTTTAGTTTTCGTGAGAAGTTCAATGAAAA
>JAVHOR010000079.1:0-2582 GCA_036170175.1 Patescibacteria group bacterium
ATATCCGCCTCAGGAAACATTTCCAAAAGATGAGAAATCACAAGCTCAGCTCATCCGAAGTCGATGAGCCAGTCGGCGATAATGGCGATGCGGTTAGATTTCATTATTCAATTTTTTTTTGCTAGTAAAATAAATAGCAATTTTTGCTAGTAAAGTTATTAACAATATTAAAGCTAAAATAGTTAATCCTCGAAGGATCAAATTCATAATGATTTCATAAATGCTTGGCATACATACTCCACAAATAGGACAACCACTACATGATTCTCAAGATAATTCCTCAAAATATTCAATTATTGAATACTTATAGTTGTTTAGAAATATGGTTATTATTCATGTAGCTATTAAATAAATAGTTATTTTTTTAATCGATGGTAAATATGAGAATATATTCATATACTTTTAGTGTTTATTAAAATAATTTTCCATCAAATTCTATTGTTTTTCCCAGAGAATTCAATATTCTTTTTCTATGACTCGAAAACCAAAGATTGCCATTCTTCACGATGCATTTCTCTATCGTGGAGGAGGAGAGCGACTTGTGACACTCATGGCGAAGGCGCTTGATGCAGATATTATTTCAGGGTTTTTTAGCGAAGGGAGTTTTGATCCACGAGAGCTCGGATTCACTGGGAAGATAATTTCACTTGGTACGCCAGTTTTTGCGAAGGGGATCCGTCATCTTGTGCTGAAGTGGAGATTCTTCTCTAAGGCACGAATTCTTCGTGATTATGATATTGTGATATTTTCTGGTGATTGTCTTGGCGCACTTCGGCACCTCACCCCTAGCCCCTCTCCTAAAAGAGAGGGGAACGAGCAGGAGATAGGGGGACAAGCTCGCACAAAAGCCCTATATTATTGTCATACTCCGCCTCGCTACCTCTATGATTTTCGTGCGAAATATATTGCGAGTCTTCCTTTCTTTGTACGTCCTATCTTTGCTCTGGCATTCACTTTTTTCTCATATCGATATGAGAAAAACCTTGCAAAATTTGATCAGATTTTTACCAATTCTGAGACAGTCCAGAAACGACTCCGTGATTATACTCTTATGGATTCAGAGATTATCTATCCGCCGACAGATACGAATTTCTTTAGCCCTGCACCTCATCACCTAGCCCCAGAGCACCTCATCCCTCAATCCCTCTTTACCTCACCCCAACCCTCTCCTAAAGGAGAGGGGGTTAGGGGGTGAGGGGGGAAAGTGAATTATTTTTATTCCTGGGCACGACTGTCTCCGCCGAAGCGAGTCGATCTCATTATCGATGCATTTCTCGATATGCCAGATCAGAATCTGGTTTTTAGCTATGGGAAAAATGATCCAATGAAAGAGAGTATTTTGGGGAAAATAAAAGATGCAAAAAATATCATTGCCCTCGAAGCGCCAAGTGATGAACTTCTCCTTTCTCTGATTCGATGAGCTACCGCGACGATCTATATTCCTGTCGATGAAGACTTTGGTATGACGCCGATTGAGTCTATGTCATGCGGTATTCCTGTGATCTGAGCCAATGAATGATGACTTCGGGAAACTATTATTGACGGAGAGACAGGACTTCTGATCGATGTAAACTTGGAAAATCTCAAGAAAGCAGTAGAAAAGATGACTCCAGAATATGCGCTTTCGCTTGAGGAGAATTGTGTGAGAAGGGCAGGGGAATTTTCACTTGAGAAATTCGAAAAAAAGCTAGAATCTATATATTCTTAATCCTTCCACATGACGACCCTTGCCATCACATCCATGTATGCGAATCCGATCCACCCAGGACATATCGAATGTCTCGAGCTTTCGAAATCTGAAGCTGGTGCCGATGAACTTTGGGTTATCATCAACAATGATAAACAAGCTGAAATGAAACGATGAGTAAAATCCTTCCAGGATGAGAAATTTCGTATGTCAGTTGTCGCTGCTCTTCGTGTTGTTGATCGCGTTTTTCTCTCTATAGATCAAGATGGAAGTGTCTGCGCAAGCCTGAAGGCGCTTATCGATGAAGCAAAAAAGTCTGGAAAATATAGTGAGATTCTCTTTACCAAGTGAGGAGATCGATTTGCATCAGAAATCCCTGAAGCGGTCCTGCTTCGTGCTGAATGAGTCCGTATCGTCGATGGACTCGGAGCAAAGACACACAATTCATCTGATCTTGTAAACAAGCTCAAGAATAAAGCCGATGAAAAAGAGCTTGAAAAGAAGATTGCCGAGCTTCCAAAAGCACTCACAGAATGACACTATCTCGAAGTCGGGAATCGTCCGTGGTGAGTCTACTATGTCCTCGAAGACAGTCTTCTCTACAAGGTGAAAAAATTGATTGTGAATCCATGAAAACGCCTCTCACTCCAGTCTCATATCAAGCGAAGTGAGCACTGGACAGTAGTATCTGGCATTGCGATGATCGATATTCGTGATCCAGATTTCAAAGAAATCGAACAAATTCGCATGCTCCGTCCAAATGAATGATGTCATATTCCCGTCCATCATCTCCACCGCCTTGCCAATACTGGTACTGAGCCACTCGTGATCGTAGAAGTGCAATGCGGTGACTATACGGGAGAAGATGACATCATGAGGTATGATGACGATTTTG
>JAVHOR010000080.1:0-2556 GCA_036170175.1 Patescibacteria group bacterium
ACATATTCTATCTTGAGATGTGAAAATTGTTCTACAAGTCATTCTGCAGTTTGTTTTGTGCGTATTGCTGGACTGGCGACGATCTTATCTGGCTTCACTCCTATAAGCCTGAGATACCTCGCGACAAACTTCAATGAGCTCTCTCCTCTTTCTGAGAGTGGGCGATCGAAATCCATACCAGAAAATTCTGAAAGTTCGAGTGCTTTCGCATGTCGGACAAGAATAATCTGTTTTTTCTTCGTATTATGAAACATGAGCATATTATACACAAAAATACCCCCATACAAGTGGGAGTATTTCTTTCGAGTTGCTTTTTCTTTCTTATGGTTCCGAATTATCAATTATTCATTCTCAATTCTCTATCGTTTATGAGTCTTTCATACTCTCGACACCACTCACGATTTCAGAGACTTCTTTTGTGATCGCTGCTTGTCGGGTTTTATTGTAGATGAGTGTCAATCATGTTGCTTTTTTATTTGCACTGTCTTTCGCATTTTTCATCGCGACCATACGAGCAGCATGTTCTGATGCTTTTGCCTCGAGGAGCGTCTCATGGACGATACCATCAAGGATGAGAGGAATAGTCATAGTGACGATTGTCTCTGCATCTGGCTCGATTGTATAGCTTCCCTCATATAACTCTGCTTCATATTTCTTCCCGACGACCTTCTCGAGAAAAGAAAAAATATCTTCTCTTTTGATAGGAAAGAGAGGTTTTATGACAGGAAGCTGTGTGATCGCTGATACATAATGATTATAGACAATTGATACTTTCGAATATTTCTCAGAATTCCAGAGATTGATAATAGTTCGTACCATACGACGAGAATCGGCTGAAGTGAAAGTATCTTTTATTTCATCTGAGAAATCAATACTGAGATTCTGCCCAGTACGGAGAATAAAATCACGAGCTCTTTTTCCTATAGTGATATAGTCATATTCTCTTGTAAATGGCTTATCCAAGTCATCTCGAATATACTCAGTCGTTTTCTTGAAAATATTTGTGTTATATCCTCCACAAAGTCACTTCTGAGAGGCGACAATCACGATAAGCTCACGCATTGCATCGGGAGTTCGAGAAAAATTCCCAAGTACTTCATCACTCTTCGCGACCTTCCCAAGAATAGAAAGAACAGCAAGAGCAAACGGTCGAAATCCAACAACACTTTCTTGAGCTTTTTTCATTTTCACTGTCGAAATAAGCTCCATAGCTTTTGTAATTTTTCCAGTGTTTTTTACGGATTTAATTCGAGATTTTATTTCTTTTCAAGACGCCATAAGAATAATTTATAATAATAATTCACGACTTATAACTTTCCTATTTCTTCTCTGCAAAAAGTCTGATAAAGTTCTCAAGGAATTCTGAAAGTGATTTCTTTGTCTCATCAGAAAAATCCTTTGTCTCACGAATGCTTGTAATAATCTTTTCTTCACGGTCAAGAGCAAGGATAAGATCATGTTCGAATTTACGAATATATTTCACATCGATGGTATCGAGATACCCCGCAGATCCTGCGAAGATAATAGCCACTTGTTTTTCGAATGGAATCGGCGAATAAATATCTTGCTTAAGAAGTTCGATCATACGCTTTCCTCGTTCAAGTTGCTTCTTTGTATCAGCATCAAGATCAGAGGCGAATTGAGAAAAAGCTTCAAGTTCACGATATTGTGCAAGAGTGAGCTTGAGAGTTCCTGCATTTTTCTTCATGGCTTTTGTCTGAGCGTCTCCACCGACACGAGAGACGGAAAGACCGATATTGATTGCTGGCTTGACTCAAGCATTGAAGAGTCCTGATTCAAGAAATATCTGACCATCAGTTATTGAGATGACATTCGTAGGAATATATGCTGATACATCACCACCCTGAGTTTCGATAATTGGAAGTGCCGTCATAGATCCACCTCCGAGTTCATCACTTAGCTTTGCTGCACGCTCGAGAAGACGAGAATGAAGATAGAATACATCTCCAGGATACGCCTCACGTCCTGGCGGACGACGAAGAAGAAGTGACATTTCACGATAGGCATTTGCATGTTTCGTCAGATCATCATAGATAATGAGTGTATGTTCTCATTTGAACATGAAATATTCACCCATGGCAGCTCCTGAATACGGTGCGAGCCACTGCATTGCAGCTGGTGATGACGCTCCAGCAGATACGATGATTGTATATTCAAGTGCCCCTGCTTTCTTCAGTTCCTCAGCAATTGCGACAATCTTTGAATCCTTTTGTCCGATAGCAACATAGACACATTTTACACCATTTCCTTTTTGATTCAGAATTGTATCGATTGCAATTTGTGTTTTTCCTGTCTGACGATCACCAATGATAAGTTCACGCTGACCACGACCGATAGGTACGAGTGCATCAATAGCCTTAATACCGGTAGCCATAGGCTCATGGACATGCTTGCGACTCATGACACCAGTAGCAACAAATTCAGCTTGACGATATTCACTTGTCTTAATCTCTCAGAGTCCATCTATAGGATTTCCAAGTGGATCAACGACACGACCGAGAAGTGTTTCTCAGACTGGAACTTCGAGAATTTTTC
>JAVHOR010000081.1:0-2518 GCA_036170175.1 Patescibacteria group bacterium
TCACGACAAAATGAGGAAATATGAGACTTGGATCCTATCCATGTATCATTCGTGAAGGGACATTAGCTGGAAAAATTTATAATGAACTTACTGTCTCAGAACGTCATCGTCACCGTTTTGAATTCAATCCTGCATATCGCGAACAGATGGAAGCAAAAGGATTTCTCGTCTCAGCGACGTCACCTGATGGGACACTTGCTGAAGTCGTAGAGATCAAAGATCATCCATATATGATCGCGACACAATCTCATCCTGAGCTTATTTCTCGTCCGACAAAACCACACCCACTTTTCATGGGATTTGTGAAGGCAATGATTTAATTAGAATAATTATGATTTCTTCTTTGATTATTATTCTGTTTTTTCTAGTGAATATAAGTGATGTTTTTGCTATTCCTCCTCCCGATTTTATTATCCAGGCGACGACACAGTTGTGGCAATTTATTATCATTGGATGAGCATTTTTTGCTGGTATTATGGGAATTACGCATCAGTATCTGAAGGCAATTTATCTTCGTCACAAAAAGCTTTCCTTATATATTCTTCTCCTTGTAACTGTTTCCTTGTGATTATCAATTCTGGCATTCATATTTTATCGTTTTCTTGCATAATATGCAGGGAAAAATTGGACCTAAATCTCGTAATCTAGAATTTCTTGAATCAAATGGCTTTCAGATTCCACCATTTTTAACAATTTCATGTTCTCAGGTTGTGCAAATCAATAATAATATTTTTGATTGGGATACCTTTCTAGAGAGAATAAAAGATTCTTATCCGAGCACCTCATATGCGATTCGTTCAAGCGCCTTGAGTGAAGATTGTGAAAGATCAAGTGAAGCTGGGAAATACAAGACTTTACTTGATATCCAAATTTCAGATATAAAAGATTCTACTATACAAATAATAGAAGACTATAAAAAGATTCAAAATTCCACTGATGTTTCAGGATTTTCAGTTATAATTCAGAGATTTATCTTGCCTGAAGTATCAGGGGTTACATTTACGAGATCTCCAGAGCAGGATAGAAATATGTATATTGAGTATGTATTTGCTCGTTGAGATAGCCTTGTAGGAGGACAAAATATACCAAAAATATGACGAGCATATCATCATTGAAAAATAGATTTTTCCCTCGAGAATTGAGAAAAATATATTCAAACGTGGTGGAAGTTTGAAGAGCTTTTTGATTTACCTATGGATATTGAGTGGTGTATCTCGAAATGAGAGTTGTATATCTTGCAAGCTCGATCGATCACAACTATTTCTCAAAAAGAGTTTGAGTCGTATGAATTTCTTGATTCAGAACTTTTCTGAAAACAAGACTTTCTTTATTCCACTGGAATGACAACCGAGATGACGCCAAGCCCAACGCCTTTTACTATGAGCCTTCTCAAGAGAATAAACAGTATATGATGATGAGTTGAGAAATTTTATAAAAAAAATCACATTCAATATAGAGATCCTGATTGTTTTTATACTTTTGGGAATCAGCTCTACGTAGAGAAGAATAAAGAAAAATCACAATTTCAATGATGAACATGATGGCAATCTCTCAAGAATAGAATATTTCTTTTTTTCTTGAAACCAGAAAAAAAGGAAAATCTTGAAAAAGAGATTCGGAGAATCAATAACCAAGATATTGATCACTTCTCACTGAGTGAAGCATTGTCATCTTTTCTTGAAGATTATAGTATTGTATATTCGATCAATTTTTCTGCAGGATTTTATCAGAATATAGCAAAGAAGCTCAATCTTGATCCAATCATAAAGAGTCTTCAAATAAAGGATGAGTGATTCATTGGGAATTCTCTTGAGATTGCTGATGAATCACATTGGAAAACCTTCATCGAATGAGATGATAAAGCCAGAGACACTTGAGTCTATAGAGAGTTATCAAGAAAAATTTCTGAGTATCTTACATTTCGAGAAATATGACGCAGTATCATAGTTCGATATGTATCTGCCATGAGAAAATTGCTTATAAAAATCGCTCAAGAACGCCAAATTACAAATTATCGTGATTTGTATTTTCTCACGATCGAAGAGATTCTTGAGGATAATCTTGATAAGAAAAGTATTCAGATTCGAAAAGATGAATATGAGAAAAATATATCATATATTTTCCCTTCGGTAATTTCGAGTGATTTTCAGAATATCGCAAATAAAGAAATCACTTGGGCTTCATGAGATCATCTCGAATGAATTCTTGTCTCCCTTGATACTCTGGCAAATTTTCCGAAACCCGTAATACTCTATACCCGATTTTTATCTCCGAATATTGTAGAATATTTTGATCAAATTGATGGAATTATCTCAGAGAATTGATGAGCTCTCTCACATCTTGCTCTTGTTGCAAGAGAGCGATGAATCCCGGTTATGATCGATGAGAAAGTTTTGGAAAAATATCGTATCGGGAATATACTCACCATTAAAAAATAGATATTTCACAATGAAAGCAATTAAAATTTACATCCTTTTCCTTCTTTGGTTTTGTCGACGTCTTTTTCTCTTCATAATAA
>JAVHOR010000082.1:0-2515 GCA_036170175.1 Patescibacteria group bacterium
AGTCACGGACTTTCTGGAGGACGAGCTGTTCTTTTGTGCTGAGTTTTTCCATAGATACATACAAAGTATACAGGAGAGTATATATTTATTATTTTTGAATGCAAATCTTTTTTGAAAAATCCGCCTTTTGGCGGATTAAGTTCAGAGATCTTTTATATTTTATTCGAAGAATTTGATGGCACTTATTCCGATAGCACCAAGAATGAAAAGAATGACAGTCATATATTTCTTCTGAGTCTGAGAGTGAATCACAGGAAGGAGATCAGCAGCAGCGACATAGAGAAGTGATCCTCATGCGAATGCCATAGCGAGACCTGTAAATATTCCTGAGACATTCGTAAGGATAATATCTGAGAAAACGAACCCAATAGGAGCTGCAAGAGCAAAAATCGAGAGAAATAGAATCTGTGCTTTCTTCTGAAATTTACTCTCACGAAAAATTGCAGCAAGTGAGAGTGAGACAGGAATCTGGTGGAGAGCGACACCCGTGAGAACGACATAGCCAATCTCATTTGATACTCCAAATCCTGCTCGTATGCCAAGTCCATCAAAAATAGTATGGATAAAAATTGCTATAAAAGAAACCATCGCGACGTGATCATAGTGCTCATGTGGATCTTCGTGAGTATGATCTCCGTGACCATGGTCGTGGGCATGCGGAGTGAGAATCTCCTCTATGAGATAGATGACGAGAAATCCGAGAATAAATGCATAGACGGCGTACTGTGTCTGTCCAAGGGCTTCAGGAAATATATGGACAAGTGAGACCGAGAGCATCGATCCAGCGCCAAGTCCAATAAGGAGATTCAATATTGTCTGATTGACCTTCCTAAAAACATAGAGAAGAAGGCCACTTGCGGATATAAGAGTGAGTATGAGGAGAGGAAAAAACATAGGTAGAATTAATGCTTTCTCTCATAGTGTTCTTTGAGTCCTTCGACTGTACCAATAGCAATGCGTTTTCCATGACAGATAGGACATTCATAGAGATATTCTCGCATTTTTTTTCAGATTTTCTGTGGCTCAAGTGCTATAGGCTCTACACTTTTCCAACAATCCCGACAGAAAAAAGCAATCTCTCAGCGTTCAAGATTGAAATTATTTTCACGCTTTTTTCCAAAAGAGGGAACATTCACGAGATCAGTATAGGAAGTAGACAATTGAGCGAAGATTAGGAATTTAGATAGAGAAATGATATGGAAATAGAAGGGAAATGCAAGGATGTATTTTTCTTTTTGGGAGTATACTTTCTTTTCATAGCTGAAAAGAAACAAAAGGTTCTTCTTTGATTGTCTCATTTTCGATTTTGTATGAACTTGCCTTTCTAAATCGAAAAAACTCGCTTCGTTCCTTGCTCAAACAGTTTCCGATTTTATATGGAAATCTTCGCTCACAAGATCTGAAAATTCATCAAATAAAGAAGCAAATCCAGGGGAAATTTATGGTTTACTCGAAGATACTCTCGAAAAATCACTTTGGAGCCTTTTTCCCTCATTGGAGCTCGAGAAGAGCAGAATAGAGTTTCCTCTCATCGGCAGAAATTTTCGTCGGTATATCGATCACATAGTGAATAATAAGATCTCACTTTGCACCTTTTCGATCAAGGCGGGAAAGTCCTTCGTTCGCGAATTTAAGAGTATCATCTCATTGAGTTCATTTTCCTATAGAGAGTACTTTCTTTCCGAGAATAGGAATCTCAATCTCTTTCATTACTCCAAGTGTTGCTTCCGCAGGAGAAATCGCGACATGATAATGGAGTGTATGTCCATCACGCTCAAGTCCTCCTTCACGATCTGGAACAGAGAATGCTACATAGAGATCACCATTTCCATCAGTACCACCATGGCCTTCACTTCGAATCTTAATACTCATACCATCTTCGATTCCAGCAGGGATTTCAATATCTTTCCTGATAATACTTTCTATATATTTTTTCCCGTGGCATGATGTACACTTTTCTATGATTATCTCGCCAGCCCCATTACATTTCCCGCATGAGCGAGCCTGCTCGATGATACCAAATACTGTTCGTACTTGTTCGCGGACTTGACCACTTCCATGACACTGTGTACATTTTTCTGTCTTTCATCATTTTCCACTACAAGTATCACAACTCACACGACGACGATATTCGATCTTGCGGCTATTTCATCGGATCGCATCTTCGAGGGAAATCTTCATCTGAATCTCGATATCTTCTCCTATATCTGCTCTCTTCCGAGTACTGCCTCATCCGAATCCTCATCCAAAAAATGAAGAGAAAATATCTCCAATATCCACATCAAAACCCTGCTGAAACCCACCACCTCAAAATCCTCATGTACCATGATTGTCCATAGTTCCATGGCGATCATAGTGTGCCTTTTTCCCATCATCAGAAAGGACAGAGTAAGCTTCATTGAGCTTTTTGAATTCCGCCTCTTTTGTCTTGTCCCCACCGTGCCGATCAGGATGAAGTTCCATAGCCTTTTTTCGATAGGCTTTTTTTATTTCTTCTGGAGTAGCTTCTCGAGTG
>JAVHOR010000083.1:0-2486 GCA_036170175.1 Patescibacteria group bacterium
GCAGGTGAGAGTGATCTGGATATATTCAGAATTATACGAAGAAGCATTTACCTTCTTTGGAGTATGGGATATGATTTTTAGCAAGGTGGGAGTATATGAGAAAATGCAGAAATGTAAAAATATATTATGGGACTGAAAATAGAATTGACAAATAACTCCGCCTCCATTTAGTCACAGGATTTTTTCTTGCTTTTCCACCGTTTTTTCGTAGAAAAGTGGTATGCATCTTCCTGCTTACCTCATTCTCTGTATTTTTTCTGGAATCCTTGCGCTTATTCGTATGTGAGTGACTGATTCTATCGATCTCAGTAGTCTTCTATGGAATCTTATTCTCGCATTTCTTCCATATATTTTTGCACTTGCCTATACGACATGGAAGGGAAAAATACGATGGATTTCATTTCTGTTTTGGATTGTCTTTCTTCCAAATAGCTTTTATATTCTCACTGATTTTGTCCATCTCACGGAATATCCTGAGATGATCTATTATGATATTGTCTACATTTCTGCGATGGCGTTTGCTGGTATGATCTCAGGATATGCGTCGATGGAGCTCATTCATCATGAGTGGAATATTCATTATCACAAGCGGATAGCGTGGATACTCATGACAACTATAGTTTGTATTTCCATGGTTGGTGTCTATATTGGTCGATTTCTCAGATTTAATTCATGGGATATGCTTCATAATCCTCTAAACTTTGTCCGAGAAACATGGATTCTCCTCTCATCAAATGGAAAAATATGGAATATCACAGATCTAGGAAGACTGACTGAAAGTCATCTCTTTGAAGTCGGTGCGATGGGACTCTGACAATTTGTACTTCTCTATGGATCATTTTTTCTCTTGGTATATGTATACATCTATCATGCGAAGAAAAAATAGGTACAATTTTGCCTTTGAGAGTTTTCTGAGTAATATTCGCATATGTCACAAAAACACCTTCATGTCATCGGTATAGGCGGAATATGAGTTTCCGCTCTTGCTCGATATTATCATCATCTTGGGTATAGTGTCTCGGGTTCTGATGGGGCAGATTCACCATTTCTTGATACGCTTCGTGCTGAAGGATTTCAGATATTTATCTGACACAAGGCTGACAATCTCAGAGAAGATACAAATCTCGTTATCTACTCAGAGGCAATTATTACCAAGCCAGACCTGCCACCAGAGGAGCAGATCTATGCCAATCCTGAGCTTGCAAAAGCAAGAGATTTTCATATTCGACATCTTTCCTATCCTGTAGCACTTGGTGACGTATTCAATGCAAAGCAGGGAATTGCAATCACTGGTTCTCATGGAAAATCGACGACGACGGCAATGACGACGATTATGCTTGCTACCTCACCCCAACCCTCTCCTAAAGGAGAGGGAGCTTTCGGGCTCCCCTTCTCTGAAGGAGAAGGGGATGGGGGATGAGGTGGTTGTTCTGCAATTATCGGCACACTCGTTCCTCAGCTTTGAAACTCGAATTTTCACTTCGAAGATTCGGGAAATTTTGTCATCGAAGCATGTGAATACAAGCGATCATTTCTCCAGTATCATCCATATATCACAGTCATTACCAATATTGATCTCGATCATATAGATTACTATAAAAATCTCGATGATTATATCTCTGCATTCCAGTCTATTGTCGATCAGACAAGCGGATTTGTCATTATTTCCGCTCTAGATGAGAATTCGAAAAAGCTCGATATTCCAGAGGAGAAGAAAATCATCGTATGAAATGGAAAAATCATATACTTTCCACGAGTGGAAGAAATATGTTGTAGTGCGAAGAAGTGTTATAATGTCGAGAAAGACATGAGTATTCCAGAGATGACACTTCAGGTTCCTGGGAATCATCTTCTTCATGACGCATATCTTGCATATACAGTGGGACGACTTCTTGGTATGCAGGATGAGAGTATTGTTTCAAAACTTGAGTCATATAAAGGTTCATGGAGAAGATCGGAAATTGTAGGAATGACAGAGAATGGAAATATTCTCATGTCTGATTATGGTCATCATCCGAATGAGATTCGCCCGACGCTTCATGCAATTCGCGAAAAATATCATGATAAAAAACTCTTTGTCATCTTCCAGCCACATCAATATTCGCGAACACGAGAACTTCTTTCCGAATTTGCAATATCTTTTTGAGATGTAGATATGCTTGTTGTTCCAAATATTTATTTCTCTCGAGATAAGAAGGAAGACGTCGAATGGATGACGACAGAGAAACTCGTCGCTGAAATTGCAAAACATCAGCCCAATATCGAAAATGGCCATGGACTTGAAAATACTCTCGAAATAATACAAAAGTATGATAAAAAAAATCCAAATAGTTCTGTGATTTTACTCCTTGGTGCAGGAGATTTAGACGGGATACGGTATGATATATTATAATCACTTTATTTGATATGGATCCTGACATTACAAACATCGACACTTCCAATATGGGTACTGCTTTTATGGGAGTCAACATGAGCCCCACTCATCT
>JAVHOR010000084.1:0-11592 GCA_036170175.1 Patescibacteria group bacterium
GTGAGAATCTCATCAATTTTTTTTGTGGCTGTGAACATTTAGTTTGTTGCAGAGTCATCATATTCTCGAAAGAGATACCGATAACGAGCAAGAATCTCATTTCCAAAGCTATGAAATGTATGGATTGCGACTCGATAGGCATCCTGTCCAATCATTCGAGCAAGACGATCTCGCATATTGCGAGCAGCATTGTCCGTAAAGGTAAGGCAGAGAATATTTGACGGTAAATAGTCTGTCTCATGAAGAATATTGGCTATTCTCGCTGAGAGAATCTGTGTCTTACCGCTTCCGGGTCAGGCGATCACGAGCACTGGGCCATAGATTGTCTCTACAGCCTCCCGTTGGCGAGGATTGAGTGATGCGAGAATATCTTGAATATCTTTCATATATGTATCATATAAAAATAGAGAATAAAGTCGAGCTGAAAGAAAAAATGGAATATACAGACATCATATAATTATTATTTTTAATTTATTAATATATCGATATATTATGGAAATGGACATTATGGAAATTTCTGAACATCGAAAACAACTTTTTGAGGTGATTGATTCAAAGATCGAAAATATGTATCTTGCAACAAGAAGTAGGAAAAATGTAGAAGAAGTACGAGAATATGTTGCGGTACTTCTATTTCTCTGTAGAGAATATCTAGAGATTCACAGACATCATTTTTTACTTCATAGAAAATACTCAGGGAGATGATTATATAATCCTATAGAGTCTTTCATTGAAACAACGAGCATAAGAACTCTACTTCCGAATAGAACTTGGGAAGAGGAATGAATTTCTCTCGAAGATATCCATGCAATACGTCGATATTTCACATGGTTATTTCAAAAAATCCTTGAGATTCATTCTTTCTTTGAGAGGGCGAATTATGCTGTTGAGGAGGGAAGAAGATATATCTGGATCCATGGAAATAAGTACCTAAAACCAAGAAGATGATGAGGAGGAAGGGCTTCCGGCGGAACATCATTTGGTACTAAACTTGATGCATGGTCTGGCACATTCAGAGCCAAGAATACCTATGACTGTGATAAATGTCCACACCAAATAGAAAGAGGAGAAACATATGAAAAAGAGGTTATTCGACTCTGAGAAAGTGTAGAAATTCTTCGCTACCACATAGTATGTCCTGATGATCCTAATGATCCAAGAGAACGTGAAGAATCTGAGGACATAGAATGAGAGACAGAAATACTATTATTAGCTGCATAATAATTGAGCCTTTTTCTGGCCTTGAAAAGATTTCTTTAAAAAAATCCCACAACCTTTACCAAGGTGTAGGATTTTTTTATTTACTTCTAATATCTATAGTGCTCTGGTTTGTATGGACCAACAGCTGGAACTCCGATATAATTCGCTTGTTCTGGGGTGAGAACAGTGAGCTCTACTCCGATACGAGCGAGATGGAGACGAGCGACTTTTTCATCGAGCTCTTTTGGGAGACGATAGACCCCGATCGGATACTTGTCTGGGTTTTGCCAGATCTCCATCTGAGCGAGAGTCTGATTGGTAAAGCTATTGGACATGACGAATGATGGATGACCTGTCGCACATCCGAGGTTCACAAGACGCCCTTCCGCAAGGAGAATGATTTTGTTTCCACTTGGAAGAGTGATGTGATCGACCTGTGGCTTGATATTATCCCATTCATATTTTCTCATACTGACAACATCGATCTCACTATCGAAATGGCCGATATTACAGACGATTGCTTCATTTCTCATACGGATCATATGATCGTGGGTGATGATATCCTTGTTTCCTGTTGCAGTGACGAATATATCAGCCTTGTCACAGACAGAGTCCATAGTCACAACACGGAAACCTTCCATTGCAGCTTGAAGTGCACAGATAGGATCAATTTCTGTCACCCATACAGTCGCACCCATTCCACGAAATGCATCAGCACATCATTTTCCGACATCTCCATATCCACAGACGACTGCGATCTTTCCAGCAATCATCACATCGGTTGCTCGTTTGATCCCGTCGATGATAGATTCACGACATCCATAGAGGTTATCGAATTTTGATTTTGTGACGGAGTCATTGACATTGATCGCTGGAAAGGGAAGTCGTCCAGCTTCCATCATCTGATAGAGGCGATGTACACCAGTCGTTGTCTCTTCTGAGACTCACTTGATATTTTTCTTAATATTTGAGTAGAAATTTGGTTCTGTTTCAAGTCGTTTCTTGATGGTTGCAAAAAGTATTTTTTCTTCTTCACAATTCGGATTTGCTAATACAGAAATATCTTTCTCTGCTTCACTTCCGAGGATGACGAGGAGCGTCGCATCACCACCATCATCGAGAATCATATTTGGCGTGCCACCATCTGACCATTCGAAAATCTTGTGAGTGTATTTCCAGTATTCCTCGAGAGATTCTCCTTTGTACGCAAATACTGGCGTTCCTCCTTCGACGATCGCAGCGGCTGCATGATCTTGGGTAGAAAAAATATTACAACTTGCCCATCGTACATCAGCACCAAGTGCCGTGAGAGTTTTGATCAATACTCCTGTCTGGATCGTCATATGAAGTGATCCTGCAATACGTGCCCCTTTGAGTGGCTGAGTATTTTTGTATTCATCTCTGAGTGCCATGAGTCCTGGCATTTCTGTTTCTGCTATTGAGAGTTCTTTTCGACCCCAAGCAGCGAGACTCATATCAAGTACTTTGTAGTCCATGTGTGAAATTTTGAGAAAATAGAACGGGCGAATTGTATGAAAGAATGACTTTTAATCAAAGAATTTTACTCCAAATTCCTTTTCTCATATTGCGTTTACGATATTTTTATCAATAGTATGATTTTGTGGTCAGACAGATTCTATTTTTATACCACCAATAATACTTCCTAGCTGACATGATTTTTCTATATCCCATCACTCAGAGAGTCCGTAGAGAAGTCCAGATCTATAGGAGTCACCACAGCCTGTAGCATCGACAACATTCGCTGTATATATTCCAGATATTGAGATTTTCTCATCTCATTGGTAGATGCACGATCACTTCTCTGCGAGAGTCACGATCGCAGTATTGCTATGAGCGCGACAAATATCGACAAAATCCTCTCCTACTATTTCTATATACTGTTTTTGTTCAGGTTCATTCATAATGGTTATATCTGCCTGTATACTCATAGTTCTGAGCTCTTCGCTCGAGAAAAGTCCCATTGCTTGTCCTGGATCAAAAATAGTAAATATTCCAGCAGATGTACATTCTGCCACTCTTCTCAAAATTCCATCTCTTGAATCTGGAGCGACGATAGCATAATCAAAATGTACATTGCCATGACTCAGTTCGCCTGATGTACTCATAGCTCCAGCATGGAATGTATTGATCTGACCATTTCATTCATCTCGAAGGATATAGGCTTGTGGACAATAACTTCATGGAACAATATTTACGAATTCTGTATTAATCCCTATTTCATTCAGTCGTGTGAGTGAATCCTGACCATCTTCACCGATAGCCGCGATGATATGTGACGACTTACCAAGAAGCGCGAGAGAATAGGCGATATTTGCCGCAGTTCCGCCATATTCCCTTCGAATATGTGGAGAAAAGAGCGAGAGATGGAGATCAGTATTGGTTGTATTATCTTGAGCACGAAAACTTCAGAGCGTCTGAATAATGACATCAAATGCTACAGAACCAGAAATAAGAATAGACATAAAAGATAAGAAAAAATAACGGATGGATTCTATGAAAAAAGATAAATAAGTCGAGCTCGATTTGCAGAAACCAAATTTCTTATTAGTATCTTTTCTATGAAAAAACTTGACTGAATATCATGACTTCGCGGTCTTGTCGCACTCATGATTGTCCTCTATCATCTTCAGCAACTTCGTCCGATACAGGAGCTCTCAAAGTGGAATTGGGATCTCTATATGTATTTCAATATGTTTCCAGTAGTGGTAGCAGTTTTTTTTATTCTCACAGGACTTCTACGCTCACTCGGATATTGGGAATCAATATTTCATGATGCTCAGATTCCAAATACTCGAAAAATCATCGTTGACCGATGGTGGCGGATAGCTCCAGCGTATTATGTTGCACTCATTTTTTCATTTACATGGAGCATCTATCTTTCATGATATAGTCCAAACATATTCCTCTCATTGTTTTCTGGATTTACTTTCCTGAACTGGATTTCTCCAATGACATTCTTTCCGAGTGCTGTGAATGGGCCGCTCTGGTTCATCGGATACGATATGATGGGATATCTCTTCACTATTGTCATGATGCTTGGACTCACTCGTGTGAGTCGAAAATATATCATTCCAGTGGTTTTTCTCTATATTCTTCTCTTTCTTGCTCTTCATTCACTCTTTGTCTCACTTCCGTGGTCTCCTGGTTCAGGAATAGTTTCCGTGTGGTTTCCTCACTATAGTCCATTCATCTTTGCACTATATTCGATTCTTGGGGTATGTATCGGAGGTATAGTCACTCAGTATCGTAGTATGGAAAAAAATTGTATCTGGGATTTTACCTTTTGTCTTTCAATAGTCTCAATATTTAGCTATCTCTGGATCATTCGGTGAGCTCTAGATCTTGCATATTCATACCCGATGAGCCCATATCGATTTCCACTTGTTCCGTGACTCTGGGCACTTGCGCTACTCTCACTTATCTATTCCCGATATATCTGAGCCCTCATAGATAATCGATTCTTCCTCTATCTCGCATCAATATCATATAGTCTCTATCTCTGGCATGGGCTTATCATTAGTATTCTTCTTACATTTTTATTTCACCATATTTCGACCTCATTTCTTGAATGGAGTATATTTAGTATGATAATAGTCATAGTATCTCTTATAGTTGCCTGATTGAGTATGAAATATATAGAGAGTAGGAAATAATAATAATAATATAAAAAATGTATTTGACAATACATATATAGAGAGTTATAATCAGCCCAAATATAAACTTTTTTCTATGAATCATTCTTATCAAGATGGCGTTCTTATTGTTTGACTTGGTCAACAATGAACCACTTTTTCGAAAAAATTGAGAGATAATTGAGTCTCTATTCATGGTACCGATATTGATCCAGTAAAGATGGAATCCTTTTGAAAGGCATTTCCTAATGCACAACTTTATACTCCAGAGAGTGATGGATCTATACTTCTTCCTCCTGGTATGTCAACTATTATCGCCTCAAATACTCCAGATCACAAGCGAGCTATTGCCGAACGAGTATGAAATGGAGTCAAACATATTTTAACAGAAAAACCACTTGCCCTCAATCTTGAACAAACCAAAAGTATCATCACTCTTGTTCAGAAAAATAAAGTTGATCTCTATACAGCTCTCCTTATACGGTTTAGTCCTGTAGTAGATAGATTAAGATGATTTATGATGGGGAATAATCTTATCATGACTACTGGTGAGGTTAATTGGGGAAAGAATCGTATATGAAATAGTCGACCTACAGCCTGAGATCTTGAGGATGAGGCAGTGCATGGTATGGATATTCTTTTCCTGATGGCATCACTTAACCAAGATATAGAACAGATGAATATTATTTGAACACTCTGATTTGATAATTTCGTAAGTTCCGAAGTACAAAGAAAAATGCATAACATAGATTCTTCCTACCCGCTTACTCCGAATTCTAGCTCACGAGTTATTACTGAGATTGAAACAACTCATACAAGAGTACAGACACTATTACAAAGTTCATTTGTAGCTCCGACAGAAAGGAGAAATATAACCATACAACTTGCAAGTAAAGATAATCCAAAAACTCCGCTCTATTCAGTTCGAATGGATTTTGATAAGCGACTTCCTGAGTGATGAGTAAAGGATTTACTTCAGATTTTGGACTTACAAAATCCAAGCAATATTATTCCCATTCTTGAGGCTCCAACTGATAAAATGGGTGACCAAACAAAAGCATGGCTCGATGCTATAAGATGAATACAGGTAGATAGTAGGCTAGCTACTACGAGTGATGCATTGAGGGTTGCACAATGGACCCAATGAGTAATAGATAGTAGTAAAACTCTTACAGCAATTGAAGTTCATTCTTAGAAAATTCCTCACATTATCTCCCCAATTTCCTTTTCGATTTTTGCCTGTTCCTCTTTCTCAAGTGATTTTACTTTTTCAGTGATAGCTCCAGCATTTGCATACGCTTGTTGGAGTTTTTTGATCTGATTTCTTGTGAGAGGTTTTTTCGAATGATGTCCGCTCGGTGGAGCAAAGTCTCAATATCCCATATAAACGTACAATTATAGAACTATATTTGCTCGATTATACCTCAAAGCTTCTGAATTTTTCCTACAATATTCTCATATCCACGTTCTATATATTCCACATTTGTGATGAGTGTTTCGCCTCGTGCGATCATTCCAGCAATGATCATCGTCACTCAGGCACGGAGATCCCAGCTCGATACAGTCGTTCCTCTGAGATGAGTTTTTCCAAATATGAGAGCTTCATGAGGGTTCATGATAGCAATATGTCCTTTCATCTTTTCAATTTCGACAAGCCAATTGAGCCTTCCTTCAAAAAGAACTTCATGAATACGAGATATTCCTTCTCATTGAGAGAGGAGGAGGGCAAATGGGGATTGGAGATCTGTCGGGAATCCTGGAAAGATATTCGTCTGAAGCGTAATTGCACGAAGACTCGTACGAGAATTATATACGATGATTTCATCTTTTTCGCTTTTCAGATCAAATCGCACTCCAGCTTCACGACACTTCTCGAGAAATGCAGAAAGGTCGGAAATTCGAGCATTTTCTATTACGATTGATGGCTCAGCAGTGAGGGCCGCAAGGACGATAAATGTTCCACTTTCGATATAGTCAGCAATGACTTTTCCTTTGATATGTTTTGGAATAAGTGTTTCTCCATGAATGGTGATCACATGATCATATGAGAGATCAATTTTTACTCATGCTTCTCGCAGAAAATCAATAAGATTGACTACATGTGGCTCGATTGCAGCCATAGTGATTGTCGTAATTCCATCCCGCCATGCGTTTGCAATGAGAAGACTTTCAGTCGCAGTCACAGCGAATCCTGCAGAAAGAATCACCTTCCCGCTTCGAGCCACTCCAGAGAATCGCATTTCTTCCTCAGTTCCTTCGTAAGAATATCAGATAGCCTCAAAACCTCGTACATGATCTCAGACAGGACGTTTTCCTATCACACATCATCCTGGATGAGGAATTTCCAGTGATCAGAATCGAGCAAGAAGTGCAGGGAAGAGAAGAATACTTGCACGAATTTTCCGTACGAGGTTAGCATCAAGAGTATCTTTTATAAGATTTCTTGTATCCATTTCAAGAGTATTTCCCTCAAAATTTACCTTGCCGCCAAGTGACTTAATTATTTCTATAAAAGTGAGTACATCGCCTATACGGGGAACATTCTCAAGTCGAGAAGTCTCATGAAAAAGACAAGCCGCAATAAGTGGAAGAGCTGCATTTTTTGATCCAGATATTTTGACCTTTCCAGAAAGAGATTGGGGTCAGATAATTTTTAGCATAGAAAAAAATAACTTCCGCATTCTATCGGACTCTCTCTTTTTTGCAAACAATACTATCTTACTCGATATCCCACTCCTCTGATCGTCTCTATTTCTATAGCACCTTCGAGTTTTTTTCTGAGATTTTTTATATGAGTATCAATTGTGCGATCATAGAGATAGTTATCATATCAGATGATATCCTTCATGAGCGCTTCTCGTTTTATTACCCCCTTCATATTACGGATAAGGTATTCAAGTATAGAAAATTCAGTCTTTGTGAGCTTCATTTCTTCACCCGAAAGAGTTGCAATATGACTTTTTGTGTCAATTTCTATATTTCGTAAGATGACAGTTTTTCCATTTTTTGGTTCTTTTTTCTCTTCTGCACGCTTTGCGACAGCTGCGATACGAGCAACGAGTTCCCGAGGAGAAAATGGTTTCGCGACATAATCATCAGCCCCGAGTTCGAGGAGAGCAACTTTATCATCTTCACTTTCTCGTGCTGAAAGCACAATAATCGGAATTTTTGATATCATTCTGATTTCTCGACAAATCTCGACTCAATTCTTTCCAGGAAGGTTAATATCAAGAATCACGAGCTGTGGTTTCTCTCGAGTAAAGTCATCAAGTGCCATAAGACCATCGGAACAAATTGCTACGCTATGACCAGATTGCTCAAGATATATGCGAAGAGGAGTGATAATTCCTTGATCGTCTTCTACAAGAAGGAGATGCATAACTGATGAAAGGTTAGGAATGAAAAACTCATAATAGAGCGAAGTTAAGTACATTGTAGCTATTCCAAAAAGAAAGCAAGGATAGAGTAGTCATGAAAGCTTTCATTTCGCAAGAGAAAATATTCGATTATTCATAAGAAAACTGGTATCATGGTGGAGTAATGAAGTTGAAAAGATCTTTTTTCTGGATACAATCTTCACATATTTTTGACAAAAAATTTTATTTTAAAAATTAAGCTTTACCCTCATGTTGAATCAATTCAATGAAGAATATAAAGGAATCATGCTTGCCGCAGAGAATCGTGTACGACAGTTTGGGCATATGAGCATCTTTCCTGAGGATATTATTATTCAAATTGCATCGATAAAATCAGGAAATATATATGATCTTTTTACGAGTTTTTGACTCAATGAGGCAATTATTATCGATGTTCTTTCACGGCCACCATTTGTTCCTGAAACATCACGAGATGGAACATATATTGGTATTTCTGATCGGGTCAAAAACCTTATCGTCATGAGTATGAAAGTGGCAGCAAGTTTTCAGAAATCACAAGCAAGCATTGAGGATTTTCTCCTTGCACTCTTCCGTATTGAGACAGAGAACTGGTTTTATCAGCTTCTTGATTTTGTAGGAATTTCCCCAAAAGATTTTGAGACACAGGTTGTCGAAATCAATACACTTATCGCTTGAGCTGGTATCACTTGATGAGATCATGCGGATGGAATATTTGCTCCTATTGATGAGATTATGAAAATGCTTGAAGATAACTTTTGAGATAAGAATAATAAAACAGACATTAGTGGTTCAATAAATGCTCAAAATCCATTTTCTCAAAATAAACCTCAAGATAAAAAAGATTCCAAAACCCCAGCACTTGATTTCTTTGGTACCGATCTTACGATTCGCGCCCGAGAAAGGAAGATCGATCCTATCATTGGACGGGATATGGAGATCGATCGACTTATCTCTATCCTAAATAGAAAAACAAAGAATAATCCATGTCTTGTCGGAGATCCTGGGGTTGGAAAGACAGCTGTTGTTGAAGGCCTTGCTCTTCGTATCGCTCTTGGAGAAGTCCCTTTTGCTATGAGGGATAAGCGTATTATCATGATAGATATGTCAGCTATGGTTGCTGGGACGAAATATCGAGGAGAATTCGAGTGACGACTTAAGCAAGTGATTGATGAAGCTTCCAAGCTCGAAAATGAGACGGTTCTTTTTATCGATGAGATTCATACGATTATCTGAGCTGGATGAGCTGAAGGAACGCTTGATGCAGCAAATATACTGAAGCCTGCTATGGCTCGAGGCCAGATATGTCTTATCGGTGCAACGACAATGAATGAATATCAAAAGTACATAGAAAAAGATAGTGCTCTCGAGCGAAGATTTCAAAAAATTGATGTCGCAGAGCCAGATTTCGATACGGCGATCGCCGTCATTAGTGGGCTTCGTGCCTCTTTCGAAGAATTTCATAATCTTATCATCGATGATGATGCTGTGGAAGATGCTGTTGCGCTCTCGACTCGCTATATCACCGAGAGGTTTCTTCCAGATAAAGCGATTGATCTTATTGACGAAGCATGTAGTGTGAAGAGTATGACATATTCTGTCGATACGACAGAGGTTGAGGAGATTAAGGAAAACATAGCAAGACTTCAGAAAGAAATCGAATGATTTCTTATTTCTCAGCAATATCAAAAAGCCCTTGCGAAACGTCGTGAAATGGAAAGGCTTTCCAATGAAGCTGATGATAAAAGGAAGAAGCGAATAATCCCTCGGAAGAATCGTCTTCATATTACTGCGAAGGATGTCCAAAAGGTGATTCATCAGATGACAGGAGTACCTCTTAAGAATCTAGAAAAAGAGGATCTTTCGAAACTTCGATGACTTGCAATGACATTAAAGAGAAGAATTATTGGACAAGATCAGGCAATTGATGCTATCGTAGGATCACTCAAGCGGTCTCGAGTCGGTATCTCAAGTATGAATCGTCCTATTGGGTCTTTTCTTTTCCTTGGGCCTACAGGAGTCGGAAAGACAGAGCTCGTGAAAGTGCTTGCTGAAGAGTTTTTCTCTGATTCAAAGGCTCTTATTAAGATTGATATGAGTGAATATCAGGATAAGTCAAGCGCATCGAAGCTTATCGGTACTACAGCAGGATATGTCGGATATGAAGAATGAGGACTTCTTACGGAGAAAGTCAGAAGGAAACCATATTCTATAGTGCTTTTCGATGAGATCGAAAAATGAAATTTTGATGTTTATAATCTTCTTCTTCAAATTCTTGAAGATGGGACCCTCACTGATGGGAAGGGAAGGGCTGTGAATTTCAAGAATACTATTCTCATAATGACTTCCAATCTTGGATCAGAAGAATTCAATAGTCAGGCAAGAAAGATTGGATTCGCGACGACAGAATGAGAAGAAGAAAGAATTATTGCTGACTATGAACAGATTCGTGCGCGTGTCCTCAAATGACTCTCTGATGTATTTGCTCCAGAATTTCTCAATCGTATCGATAAAACAGTCGTCTTCAATCCTCTTGATAAAAAAGTTCTTAAGTCTATTGTCGTACTTCAGCTCTCTGAGCTTACAGATAGGCTCGCAAAAATTGGAATAGTAATGACGTATGATCCTAAAGTCCTTATGTACATTGTCACAGAGACATATAATCCAGAATATGGTGCACGTCCAGTAAGGCGATATATTCAAGATATGATCGAAGATGTCATTGCTGATACTTTGCTTGATAGCAAGAAAAAGAAAACACTTCATATTACTATCATAAAAAAGAAACTTGAGTTTCAGTGGAAGTAGTCGCATCAATATCGTATACAATAAGAAGCCTTTACAGAAGTGCTTATTTAAGATTTATAAAATAAATTTGACATTATAAAATAATTAGTAATATAAAGGAAGTTTAATTCCTATTACTTT
This sequence comes from Patescibacteria group bacterium, assembly GCA_036170175.1. Lineage (GTDB taxonomy): Bacteria > Patescibacteriota > Gracilibacteria > BD1-5 > UBA2023 > JAGOMW01. Next base: position 11,177 of record JAVHOR010000084.1, read on the forward strand.
TCTTTATGATGAAATATTCGCTTCTCGCAATTCTCGGCCTTTCAGCTTTTTCTTTAGCGCTTGATACAGCACTTGGTATGGGAAATCAAGAGGTGTCGGTCATTACCAATTGTACAGGGGTTCAGGTCATACGGGTAAGCGTCGGACAATTTGAAGTTCGTCATGTCGAACCAAATCTTCCTGGATGTGTCAATACAACAAGAATTCAGACTACAACCCCAGTGGTATTGAATGTTAATACTGCTTCTACGGGGACAGTTTTAGTAAATACCGGAATGACGAATACAGGCATTACAAATTCTGGAAGTGTTATTCCTCATGTGGTCACAAATTGTAATGGAACACAAATACTTACTCTTTCTGGAGGTACCTATGCAATTACTCATACAGGATCAAATCTTCCTGGATGTATTTCT
>JAVHOR010000085.1:0-2376 GCA_036170175.1 Patescibacteria group bacterium
AGACATCATATGTGTTCTTGGTAATAAGAATATGGTGAGGATTATCGCGTGTGAGTGACTCAACACGAGAGGCAATATTCACGACATCACCGATCACTGTAGCATCCATTCTTCGCTTCGTTCCGATCGTTCCCATGATGACACTTCCTGTATTGATTCCTATACCAATATCGATACATCTTCCAATCGTAGATATTTGGAATTTTCTGATAAATTCTTGTATCTCGATAGCCGCATGAATCGCGTCATCTGTATGTTCCTCATCAAATATAGCAAGTATTCCATCACCAAGATATTTATCGATATATCCATGATGGCTGTATATAATATCTCCAATTCCATCGAAATAAATATTGAGGAGAAGAAGAGCTCTATAGGGATCTTCGATAGATTCGCTCACCGTTGTGAACTTCATAATATCGAGAAACATGATTGTGAGTTCTTTCTTTTCTGCAGTTCCTAGAACAATGCGTTCATATCCGCGAAACCCTATCTTCGAATATATTTCTTTCGGAATAAAAGTATCAAAAACTTTTTTGAAATCATTATAATCTTTTTTGAGAAGCTTATTCTCGATATATGTCCGCTTGAAAAGTGAGAGAAATCGAGCATTCTCATCAAATTCCTCACTTACTGGAAATTCTGTGAGATCATTCTTCTCTCGAATAAATGTGGAAAAATAGGTAAAGAGCTTATCATATTCATTCCAATATCGGGAATTGATAATGCTATAGAGGAGAAACATCGAAAAGTTCATCACCATAATCCCAAGAAGGAACAGGTTGATTCGAGACTGTGAAGCATACTCAGTCATATAGACAATAAGTCCAAGATTGAGAATGACGAATCCTCCGAGAAGAATTCGATTTGTATTTGAGATACTTGTTCGCATATACATCTAGGATATCAGAATACTGAAATAAAAGCAAAAATAGAACAAAAAATCCCCCACCTGACCGTGAGGGATTTTTTTAAAGCTTTTTATGGAAAATTATTTTAGTTGAAGTGTTGCGATTATATCCGTCATTTCTGTAAGTGCAGTACTTAGTTCTACACTCCCTTTTATCGGTAATTTATTTATATTTTTAGAATTATAAGACATAGTAATCACATATCAGTTTGGCGCTTGCATATCGGTCGTATGAAGGAAATAACTGCCATCGCTCGTTATATAAGATGCGAACCAGACATTTTTTCATGAGGAAGCAGTATTGCATATATTTTTATCTGCCTGTGATGTAACGAATAAATCCATTCTGTGTCAATCAAGATTTGGATTGTTTATAGTTCAATTCCCTTCTATGAGATTCGCACAGGAGTTAGCGGATGAATAATCCTTAATAACTGCACCAAAACTTGGTGCTCCTATAAGTATCTCACCAAGTCGTCCTCCAATAATTCCACTTGTTTGCTTTGCTCTTGTATTGATATAGAGAATGTAATTTCCTTTTGTTATATTGACGGCAGATGGATCAACTTCAGTTTTTGTTTTGTATGTACAATTTGTTTTATTCACACACGTTCCAACATTGGAAGTCTTGTTTACAGGACTTATTTTCCAACCAGATGGAGCACTCAGTTTCATATAGTCATTCTCAAAAGTTTGTGTTACTGAGGTAGGTATAACAATTACTTCTGACTTATGAACCGGTCCTTGATTTGACGTGAGAGTATAATCCACTTGGACCTTTCATCCATACAGGAGTTCAAAATTATCCAAAGTTCCGTATTCTCATGCAGAGATATTTCATCTATCACATGGATTAAATATCTTACTGAATTTTCCTACATTACTAAGGAAAAATATGTTATCACCGCAATCATAACCTGATTTTGTTCTAAAGAAAATACCACTTTTACCGGTTAATATAGAAAAAAGTGAGGTCTGCGATGGAATTGGAAATAATTTAAGAGTTTTTGTATCAAAGATATTACTATTCACTGACTCATACTTAGCTTCTGCAAGAATAAAAAAACGAGCAAAGGAAGTTGTCTCAATGGTGAGAGAGTTTCTTAAATTTTCACGTATACATGCTCGTTGACCATTTTTTCCCAATCATTCCCAAACTTGTTGTTTCTTGGTTTGCAAATCACCCTGTGTTGAATCTAGTTTCTGCGTTAGTGACAGGCAACCCTCATCGTAAACAAAAGGATTTTTTACAGAATAATCGTTTGTATATGTCTTCAATAATTTTCCTTTATATTTTATGAATGTTTTTGAATCCGTTTGTTCGATTGTAAAGTTATTCCCAAGTAACTTCTTCGCGATAACTTTTTCTGCCGCAAAAGAAGAAATAGGAAACACAAGGATGAAGAGAAAAAGGAAAAATTTTTTCATATTTGAGAATAGGAATTAGAAATAACAATAGGAAAAGT
>JAVHOR010000086.1:0-2197 GCA_036170175.1 Patescibacteria group bacterium
CTTGTGGCTATATAGATTCGAGCGCCAGCGAGAATACTTTTAAGATTGAGATTCACGAATGGAAGCGATCCAAACTTATTTTGCATTTTTTCGTATCGAAGAGAACTATCAGAAATAGGGCCCATGATTTCTGTATGCTTGTCGAGAAGTCACTCGATCGAGACATTTTTCCCTCCACCGAGGAGATTCTGACTTCCACTTACCATTGTCACATCGATACAAAATATACTGGTACATGGCATCTTATGGAAGAAGTCATTCGCACTTGTGTGGGTTCCATTTGCATTTGCTCAACTCGCAGTTCATTGAGGAGGCGTTCAGACATTTCGAGTGTATCATTGGCCAGTCGGATAGCCTATTGGTCCGCTTGCAAGTGTAGCTGCGAGCTCACGAGCGAAGGCATCATCGATAATATCAGTGATATCCTGACTTGTCGTTGATCATCCGCATGATCCCCCGATGAGCGTACCGAGATTGACTCATCCACTTCACGTTCCTCAGCTTCCAGTTCCTCCTGTTCCTCAGCTTCCAGTTCCTCATGATCCAGTATTTCATGCTATCCCTGCTGGAGTACCAGATCCGAAAAGTGCAGCAACTGGCTTTCCAGAGAGAAAGTCGTGAAATGAAGACGCACTCTTATTGACTTCACCACTATATTTGAGATTCTTGGAGAATATAATCATATTGATCTTCTCGATATCTGAGATAATATCATAGTCAGAATTCGAAGTATCACCATCCATATAGAGACCAAGTGATGAAAGTGTTTCGATATTATTTTGTTCATCTCGAGCTCGAGATTTCGCTCTTTGATATTTTTCTGTGAGACAAAGTGCAAGTCTTTGAAATGTATCAATTGAAATATTCTCGGCGTTGTTATTCTTGAGAATTGTAGTGAGTGGTCCATAATTTCCATTCGCTATAGCATCAAGGGTTTTAATATCAGTCGGTGCGTCCTTGACCCAGCTACTTCCTGCACATTCTGCACCAAATTTTTCGAGAGTTGGTTTCTCAACAAGACGTTTTGTGAGAATTTTTGTTGTTATCTGATAGTCTCACTCATCGATCGTAGAATAGAAATTCGTTCCTGGATTTTCTCCGATATATCAGTCTTCTGCCCACACAAAAAATGGAGAAAATCCAATGAGTGTGAGGCTCGCGATGACACGGAAACAATACATGCTACTATTGTATCCAAAAGTAGGTAAAAAAGCAAAATTTGCACTTCAAAAAAAATAGATATAATACAAAGTGTAATTTTTTACTATTCTTTCCATGTACAAATATATTATAGGTATTCTCTCAGTTTTTCTTCTCGTCTCATGTACGACATGAGGGACAAGTCCAGTAAAATCGAACTCTACTGGCGCTGTCACTCCAGTAGCAATGATTCCATCTCCGACATACGGATCAGGAAAACATGCTATGATGATTTTTGCAGATTTCCAGTGTCCTGCATGTATTCGATTCTCTCAGTCGATCGCTCCGATCTTCGAAGAATATGCAAAAAATGGATATCTCACTATTACGTACAAACAATATCCACTTACGACAATTCATAAGAATGCAGAGCGTGACTCTCTCGCGGCACTCTGTGTTGCTGAACAAGGGAAATATCTTGACTATAAAAAACCCCTCTATTCTCTCGAAGAGTCAAAATCTGGAGCAAAAGTCTCTGATGATGAGCGAATCAGTGCCGCAAAAGATATCGGAGTCGATATAGAAAAACTTACAGAGTGTATTGCCAGTGATAGATATCTCGGACAAATACAGGCAGAAATCAAAGAAGGGGATACACTTCGAGTCACAGGGACACCGAGTATATTCCTCGACGGGAAAAAGATCGATCTCGGACTCTTTCCAGATATGAATACTCTCAAAGTGGTTATGGACAAACTTCTCGATGTTCCAGCAACAATGACTGGTGGAATATCGACAGGAACTGAAAAATAAGAATTTATTAAAAAATTCTCCTACGAAAGTGGGGGAATTTTTTGTATTTTGATTATAATTAAGCTATTCTATCACTTTAAATAACTCTTCGAGGCTTGTTTTTCATTGCATTGCCTTCAGTATTCCATCTTCTCGCATGAGCATGAGATCACCAGTACGAGCCGCTTCGATAATATCGTGAGGGCTCGCATTGTTTCGTACGAGTGTACGGAGATTTTCAGAAAACCCCATCACTTCATAGATA
>JAVHOR010000087.1:0-2161 GCA_036170175.1 Patescibacteria group bacterium
GCTCGACTGGCATCTCCGAGAAGAAAATCGACTTCTGCTGGACGGAAATATCGAGGATCTACTTCAATGATACATTCTCAGGTAACTTTGTTATACCCCTTTTCATTAATCTCTTTTCATTTCCATTCGATCATAATACCAATCTCTGCAAATCCCCACTCAACAAACTGACGAACTGAGTATGCCTCACCTGAAGCAAGTACATAGTCTTCTGGAGTATCTTGTTGTAGCATGAGCCACATACCTTTCACATAGTCTTTTGCGTGTCACCAATCACGCTTCGCATCAAGATTTCCTATAAATAATTTTTTTTCAAGCCCGAGAGAAATACGAGCAACCGAACGAGTAATCTTTCGAGTGACAAATGTTTCGCCTCGAACCGGAGATTCATGATTAAAGAGAATCCCGTTACAAGCAAACATTCCATAGCTTTCCTTATAATTCCGAGTGATCCACATTGCATAGAGCTTTGCACATCCATATGGACTTCGTGGATGCATTGGAGAATCTTCATTGTATCACTTTTCTGGACGGTTGTAATCAAGTCCACCAAAAAGCTCAGAAGTCGAAGCCTGGTAAAAACGACATGTATCTGTAAGCCCTGCGATACGAATCGCCTCAAGAAGTCGAAGAGCACCAATTCCATCAGTATTTGCCGTATATTCTGGCATATCGAAACTCACATGTACATGGGATTGGGCAGCGAGATTGTATACTTCATCAGGCTGAATATCTGACACCAACTTAATAAGATTTGCACTATCTGTCATATCTCCATAGTGAAGATGAAAGTGGCTTCATCTATCATGAATATCTTGATAGAGGTGATCAATTCGTGAAGTATTGAGTGAGGATGCTCTACGCTTAATTCCATGTACCTCATATCCCTTTTCGAGAAGAAATTCTGCAAGATAAGCGCCATCCTGACCAGTGATTCATGTAATAAGAGCTTTCTTCATATTGAAAATTATTTTATAAATTGAGTATATATTTCCCGAAATTCCCGAAAGGTCTGTTCCCAGAGAAATAATGAAGGAGATATTCGAGTATCTGACTGAAGATCGAGTCCTTGTATAGATTTTTCCATTGCTTCTTGCAGGGCTCGAATATTTCTCGGAGCAATAAGAAGAAATGGTGCATATCTGAGAATCTCACGAGTTCATCCCACATCTGTCGCCACGACCTGACATCCTGCAATAAGCGCCTCGATCACTGTCGTAGGAAGTCACTCTTGGAAGCTCGGATTCACAAAAATATGAAATGAGGGAAGGAACTCCGAACGAACTCGTTCGATGGGAACGACTCCAAGAAATTCGATTGACTCAGAGAGTGTAAGTGATTCGGAAAGTTTTTCAAGCTTTTTTTTCTCTGGACCATCTCCGATAATCTGGAGCTTGAGTGGAACACTTCCCTTATAATCTCTTTGTACTTGTGTAAATGCTCGAATGAGTACATCAACTCACTTAAGATTTACAAGTCTTCCAACAAATCAGATATGAATCTCATCCGATGCTGGCTTCATCGCTGTAGCTATTGGAGTGATTCCGCGATAGATAGTTCGGACTTTTTTGATAACAAAAGTATCTCGTATAAAATGCTCACATGCTTCACTCACTGCTACAATCTCATCTGCATGGGAAAGTGTCCATTGACCAAGAGTATGATCATACCAACGACTCACCGTCTCAATAAGTCTACTTCCAGACACCACAAAACCACTTCCATGCTCAATATGAATCCAAGGAATATGATACAGTTTCGCGAAGATTCCTCAGAGAAAACTCGAAAGAAAAAACCGAGTATGCGTATGAAGAATATCTGGATTCCATTTTTTTGCCCTCTGGAGTCCAATCCAAAAAGAAGGCATCCAAAACTTCGGAAATGGAAATCAATGTACAACATCAAAAGCAGGAAGGACAATAACATTATATCAATTTTCTGTTCGGCTTCATTTTTTCTGTCACCCTGAAAAAGTCACGATACATGCTTCGCCTCACTCTATAATATAATTTTCGACCCATTCTTTTGCATACATCTCAACTCATCCTGAATGTGGTGGAAAGTATGGAAGAAAATGCATCACTCGAGATTTCTTTGTATCAGACTCATTTTTTCGGACATTCAAAAGAAACTTATATGCATTTTTTATACTCTCATCAAG
>JAVHOR010000088.1:0-10249 GCA_036170175.1 Patescibacteria group bacterium
ACTCTTCCAGATTGATGTAGTGGTGGAGTTCCGGAGACACTGATACGAAGCTGTACATATGTGCCAGCTCCTGCATTTCATAGACTCCCTCCAACCGGTATGACTCAATACAGTGACACAACCCAAACTCCAGCAAATGCATCCGTTGCAGCCGACACAGGAGCATTCCCTCGACAGGACGCTAGATACAACAGACCTTTTGACTATACGAAGATAGCGAATGATGGAACTACCTTACCTTCTACTGCAACTCTCGGTACAGGAGCAAAAGACTGGGCGTGTACCAAGGATAATATTACAGGACTCATCTGGGAGGTGAAGACGACGAGTGGACTGCATAATCAAAATGATACTTTTAGTTGGTATAGCTCAGATACTGCAAGTAACGGTGGTCTTGCAGGCTCTCTCAATAAGGGTAAGTGTAGCATTAGTAGCTGCGACACTGAACATTTCCCTGCTGCGGTAAATGCGACAAGTTTCTGTAGAATTACCAATTGGAGATTGCCAAGTGTAGTAGAGCTTGAAGGGTTGTCCGATCATGGTATTCCTCAGAATATGAATGCACCTACTACCGCCATTGCCCCCACTTACTTTCCAAATTCACCTATTGAGGGATTCTGGTCGAGTACGGCTAGTGCGCAACAAGGAGCTGCTACTGGTAAGAATTATGCTTGGAATGTGAGCCTTTTGGAGGGGTTCACACAAACTGCTACTAAGTATACTCCGATGAGAATTCGGCTTGTCAGTGGCAGTGTCCCTTCAGTAGCGCCTTCTTCCATATGTTCCCCAAACCTATTACCAAGCAATCCAGACTCGGTCTACATCATTAATAACGATGGAACTGTCACCGATAAACGTACGAGTCTTATGTGGAAGCACTGTACTGAAGGTCAGACATGGGATGGTACAACGTGTACAGGTGATGCGATTTGGAACGTGTGGGCTCTTGCACTCAGACAGTCGGTCACAGACAGAACTGGTGGCTATTCAGACTGGAGACTCCCTAATATTAAGGAATTAAATAGTCTGACTGAAAGATGTACTTGGAATCCAGCTATTAATACCAAAATCTTCCCGAACACACCGAGTGCTACGTATTTGTCGAGTACAATCTCATCAGAAACAAGTAATCAATATCTCTGGAGCCTTGAGACGGCCGCCGGTCACGAGGGTACGTACGGTAGTACATTTGGAAATCGTGCGTTTTTCCGATTCGTTCGTGATGTGACAAAATAGAAGATTATTAGAAATAATATATAGGTTTTCATAAAGCCCTTCAGCTACAAGAAATAGGATTTTGCTTTTTCAAGATTTTTTCCTACAATTTTTGGAGATAAAATTAATATTCTTCTTTATGCATATTGCTATTCTCACATGATGAATTTCGGCTGAGCGAGAAGTCGCACTTCAAAGCGGGGCGAACATGAATGATTGGGTAAAAAAGGCTGGCCATACAAGTGAGATTTTTGATTTTCCATCGGATATTCATCAGTTTTTACAGCGACACCAAGCCTCGACTCTAGCAAAACATTTTCCGACAAAAACTCTCAAGAAACGTCTCGATTTCCATCAAGATTTTGATCTCGTCATTCCAGTATTTCATGGCATCTATGGTGAAGATGGGCAAGTGACAGCTTTCTTGCAAACTCTAGGATATCACTATGCATACTCAGATTTTGAGGTTCACGCTCTCTGTATAGATAAGTACCTGACCAATATTTTTGTCGGAAGAATGGAAGTCAAAATCCCAAAAACAGTTTTTGTAGAGAAATGACAAGCGTATATATGAAAAGATCCTCTATTTCCCCTTATTGTAAAGCCAAATCGATGAGGAAGCTCACTCTCTACAAGTAGGGTAACAGATAGAGAAGGACTTCAAAAAGCCTGTGAAAGTATCACAGATGACGATATTCTTATCCAGGAATGTATTGAAGGTCGAGAATTCACAGTTGGAGTATATGTTAATAGTACAGGATACCATGCACTTCCGATCATGGAAATTGTCACACATGATGGTGTACTTTTTGACTACAGTGAGAAGTATGAGACTGACGGATACAATGAAGTCTTTCCAGAACTTCCTCAAGAATTGCAGAAAAGACTTTCCGAAGAGAGTGAAAAAATTACTGAGGTGCTTCATTGTCGAGGTGTCGTCCGTATTGATTATCGCTACGATGGGAAGGATATATACTTTCTCGAAGTGAATACGATTCCATGATTTACCAGTGGCTCATTCATACCGAAGATGTGGAAAAAAGCTGGTAAAACGGAGAAAGAATTTGTAGAGATGCTAGCTCTATAGTCAACTCCTTGCTTTTTGCAAGTTCTTTTCTATACTTTCTCGAAACTTTCAGGGCAAGATTTCTCGATTTCACTATCATTTCGCTCGAGATGACAGAAACGATATATCTATTCTCCTTTTGTGTATCTATCTCCTACCTCCTTTTTTCTATGTCCTTCTCCTTCTCTGCTATCAATCTTGGTTGTTCCAAGAATATGGTCGATCTCGAATTCGCCATCGGTGAGATTCTCAAGTATTCTGACCGAGCTCCGATCGAATTCGTCGAAGATCCAGAAGATCCGGCTGCGGAATATGTGATAGTCAATACGTGTGGATTCCTCTCAAGTGCTCGAGAAGAAAGCGAAGAAACGCTCGCCTACTATGATTCTCTTGGGAAGAAACTCATTCTCATGGGATGCTACGTGAGTGTGAAAGATGATACATTTCTTGCAAATCTCAAAAATCTTGTCTCGATAGTACCATTTATGAGCTATTCTGTGATCGAAGAGCTTGTGCTTGGGAAGAAATCAAAATTCAATCTCGCAGGCATTATAAATGCAAAACAAGCACATAAACAAAGCAAAGATAAAACTCTTTCGAATTACCTTGCTTCTATCGAAGCGCCTGGAAAATGAAAAAAGGCATTCATCTGGGAAGGTGATGAAGTACGAGCCTATATACATGCACCATTTGGCTATGAATACCTGAAAATCGCGGAATGATGCGATAATAATTGTACATTTTGTATTATTCCGACGATTCGTGGTCGTCAGACTTCTCGTCCGATCGAGTCGATCATCAAGGAGGTAGAAATGATGCTCTCACAAGGAATTCAGGAAATCCAGATCATCTCACAAGATACAACACGATATGGAACAGATCTCTATGAAGAAGCAAAACTCATCGAACTCCTCGAAAAAATTGATGGAACGATAGATGACTTTGTCATTGCGAGGGACGAAGCAATCCATGTTTCTGAAAAACAGAGCACTGGATCGCCACACTCCGCTGTCGCTCCGCTCGCGATGACAGGAACTCCGACATATCGTGTCTACTATCTCTATCCAGATATTCTCACGCTCGATCACCTCGCGAAGCTCGCGAAGCTCAAACACTTCCTTCCGTATTTTGATATTCCATTCCAGCATATCAGTGAGAATATACTCAAGCTCATGGGTCGTCACTATGATCAACATCATATCTTCTCATTTCTCGATACCATTCGTACGACTTTTCCAACTTCATTTATCCGTACAAGTTTCATTATCTGATTTCCTGGTGAGACGGAAGAGAATTTTCAGGAACTCTGTGATTTCATAGAAAAATATCAGTTCGAATCCATTGGAATATTCCAGTATCATGATGAACCTCTCGCTACAAGCTCGAAACTTCCAGATAAAGTGAATGGGGAAGTTGCGAAGAATCGCATCAATATCCTTACGCCAATACTAGAAAAGATTTATGCATCTAAGAAAAATGCTCGAAAGTGAAAGAAACAGACAGGATATGTCATGGAAATACCTCACCCTACCCCTCTCCTAAAGGAGAGGGCATTAGGAGACAAGACTATAATCATCCGCCCTGAGCTCCATGCTCCTGAAGTCGATGAATATGATGAAGTCGAGATAAAAAATATTACTCTCGGAAAGGCTGAAATCGGGGAAAAAATAGAATATATTCCCTAATTTCTATCTACAAGGCTCCCCAGAGACTTTTGGAACGCATGGGATTATGTTAGTTTTTATTAATCTCTCACCCGATATACTCGATGACGTTGTTGTTTGAGAATTCGGACTCACTCCTCCTCATTGTTTTTTTATCGGCTGAATTATTATAGGTACTGTATCTTCTCATGTTCAACTTATAGGCGTTTCTGGATTTAGGAGGCGTTTCTGGATTTCTCTTATTGCTGTATCTTTATCAGAATCTTTTATATTTGAACTTATAATTCGTTTTATTTTCTCATTGAGGTCGAGATAATAGAGAAATTGATTCGGTGATAAATTCTTATTATTCAGATTCTTAATTTGTGATCTAATAATAGGATCAGCTAAAAATAATATAATCTCATCAGAATTTGGCATGGTTACTTCCATTTCTCTACGAATACGATCAGTTGTTCCAGTATGAGTCGTATCTTGCAGAAGAGTATTCATATATTTGATATCTCGGATAGTATTGATTTCAATAAATGGATGGATTCTCATTTGTTCAGAAAGTGCCATTTTCTTATGTTCAAGAGGTCGTAGATGCCTTCCTATAAGAATCTCTTCCTCTGAAAGATGAATATTTCCACTTCCATAATATATTTTATCTTTCATCTCTATCAGAGCTCACGACATCTGTCAATCTATTGATGTAGTGTCGACAATACCAATATCGGTTCATCCTGAATTAGTGAATATCCAGAGAGATGTTCCTCGTACTCCTGCGGAGAGATCATCAGTCTCAAATGTAAAAAACGATAGATCAGTAAAAGGCTTAAGTACACGAGCCCATAAAGATCATTCTTGCAAGTCAAGGGAAGTATTATCTTTTCATTTTAGAGAAATCTGAAGACGAGAATTTTCAGCGAGACGTACAATAGAATTATCAGTAAAGATAATCTCTACTTCTGATCAAGAGAGTGTAGTCAATATTGAATTTTCATGAAGAATTGATCCGGAAACTGCTTCCATATTATCAAGAATGACATTCCCAGAGAATGTACTAATATATGCAATATTCTCAGAATTTGAGAGAGAAATAGTTCCAGAAAGTATTTTCATTCCTCCTGTTCCTCATAAATTCTCGATATTATATTCGGCAATATTCTTATCTCATCAACATCCAGCCATGAATAGAGAAATCAATATGAGCAGTGGAAAATAAAAATAGACTTTCATAATGAAAAATGTATTATTATTCTAATATATAAATGATCATGAAAAAAGCAATTCATATAATTATTGTTATTCTTCTCATATGAATAACAACGTTCTTCATATGGTTTATTACTAAGGATAGTATTGGAATTAGCATGAATGAATTCTTTATCTATCAAAATAATTCTTTCCATTCATCAGATAAAATAGTCATTATCCGTGTAGATAATAAGTCTCTTGACGCTCTCCAAAAAACTGACTTACGAGTCTTCAATCTTTCAAAAACTGTATTTAGTACACTAATACAAAAACTCAATGCAATGTCTACTAGAGCAATTGGATTAGACATTGTTTTTACGAATGCATCAGAAGATGAATCTATTTTTACTCAAGTTCTTCAAAATAATAAGAATGTAGTGATATGAGCTCGTATTGGTATAGAAAAAGATTCTGAACAAATATTACCAAGATTAGCTTTTTCTGGAACAACTTGGGGAATGGTCAATATACAAAGACATGGAAAACTTGCCTCTCGAATAACTCCATATCAATTTCTCTCTTGATCAATCATTGAGGCAATGAGTATTGCAGTCTATAGAAAATATATGTCTGATACATTTCAATTTTCTAATAATAACTCTTCCTCTTATGTATTAAATCCTCTGAGAAAAATACCGCTCAATAATGGATTAATTCTTATTCCTTTTTTTCATCTTCCTGAGTGATACCCATCATATTCTCTTATCGATGTACTAGAAGATCATATTCCTACTTCGGCATTTAGTGGGAAAATTGTTCTTGTCGGAGAATATGGAACGCTAATACATGACGCCTATCTCTCACCTATAGATCCGAATAAGCCAATGCCGTGAGTCGAATTTCATGCAAATATGATCGATAGTCTTCTTACAGGAAAATTCCTCGAAGAAAAAAATACTCTTCCGTTTGCTGCTCTTCTTATTCTAATATCAGCATATATTTTTTATATTTTTCCTATTATTTGGCATCCAGTATATACAGCTATTATATTCCCTATTCTTATTATAATATGTCGTTATATATTCGCAGATAGTGGTTGAATCTATGATTTTTTTCTACTCACTCTATCACTCTCAATATCATTCATAGTTACGATTCTATATCGTTACCTTATTACTAATCGTGAAAGACGGTTTATCGAACATGCATTCATGCATTATATCTCTCCCGAGGTAGTAAAGAAAATTTCAAAAAATCCAAGTAGCTTGAAATTGGGTGGAGAAAAACGAGAAATAACAGTTATTTTTTCAGATATTGCAGGCTTTACTACCCTTTCTGAACAATTATGAACTGAAAAACTCTTCGAACTTATTAGTGAATATCTTTCAGAGATGACAGATATTCTCACTGCGCATCATGGAACTCTCGATAAATATATTGGTGATGCAATTATGTGATTCTTCTGAGCACCAATACGAATGAATGATGGACATATTCGTGCCTGTGCTACAGCACTCGAAATGCAAGACCGAATCAACGAACTCATGGAAAAATGGATAATTGATGGAATACCAGAATTCTCTGCTCGTATCTGAATTCACACTGGGGAAGCTATGATTGGAAATATTGGTTCGAAGAATCATTTTAATTATACGGTTATGTGAGATACTGTGAATCTTGCATCAAGACTAGAAGGAGTAAATAAAGAATATGGAACATTGATTTGTGTGAGTCATACTGTCTATGAATATTCATACAAAGTGTATGATTTTCGTGAACTTGATACTATACGCGTCAAGTGAAAACATGAATGAGTGAAGATCTATGAACTTCTCGGCCTACAAGGAAGTAGAAGTGAAGTTCATAATATTTATGAGGAATGACTCTCATTCTATTATGAATGACACTATAATAAAGCCATAAAAATATTAGAAGAAATATCAAATATAGATATACCAACCCGAACAATCATAGCTCGATGTAGAGAGCTCATTAAGAATGATATCAATCTTGAAAATTGAATTTGGACGATGCAGAGAAAATAAATCAACTAAAATTACACCGAGCTTCTTTATTTTATGTGATCTATTGCTCTTTACGGTATAACTCAGTGGAATTCACCAGTAGAACTGGAAGTTTAGTGGTAGTAATTATTTTGCATCTCAAGGAATTTACCTATTCCTACAGTAATCTTGCCACACAGTATTATTATCAATTTTATTTACTGATTTTCAGAGATCATGCAAAAGTTTCTCTAATTTCTTTATATATGTTGTGATTTCTTCTACATTTGTTGTCTTTAGAAGAGCCTTATATATTGATCATCATTCTCTATATTCATCAAGCTCATATTGCAGATCAGTGTGTCATTCGATTTCACCAAAAAGAGCGTTCGTTCATTTTATATGTTGCCCCATTCAATTTTGTCTAAATCCTTCATAGAGAAGTACTTTGAGTCATTTTTTCTCTGTAATACTATCACGCAAGAGAGTTCGCATAATTGTATAGAGCTTTGCTTCCACAACCGATTCAATATAGTCTTTCTGGAAAACTCATTTCACAAATGATCATAGATTATCTAAAATATTTTTTCCTATCAAATTTGAATTCAAACTAATTTTATCATGAAGCTCTATCATTCTGTTCTCTACCATAGAACTATAGCAGGAAAGGAGGGTTTGATAGTTTCTTAATCCTGTTTTTTCGTTATTGATAGCTCGTTTTCTTTTTCTTAAATCATCTGAGGTAATACGATCAACAAAGAGTCGGTATGCCTTTTTATCTTCTTTGGTAAGATTACCAAAATATCCATTATTCATAGCATCAATTAATTCTTGTTTATGAGTTGATCACATCAATTTTTGATTGAAGATATTATTGAATTTTAAAAGTTTCGCATTGATAAGTTCATACTTATGATATTCATTCTGACGAGCTCCAATTCATTTCACCGAAGTGGAGAGTGCTCGAACTTCTCATTCTGGTAAATTCTCAATCGTATTCATGGATTCAGTCATTTCTGCATATGCCATAATACTTCGTGTATTTCCCTTTCATTCACTCGCCTTACTGATAGCTCTCTCAAGGATCATCTGTTCAATAGCATCAAGTGGAATCAAACGTGTATATTGTCGTGTTTGCCCAAGAAGTTTTGCATAGGTATTCTTGAGTTCGATAGTTTTATTCGACTGTTTTGCATCATTAATCGAATCAGGTTCTGACGATATCTCAGGAAGAACTCGAGTGACTTTAGTTGGTACACCATGAAGTCGAAAATCTCGAATAACTGGATCAGTTGATTCCTGAAGTCGTAACATGATAGAGGTATCATGTTTGAAACTTGTTTCTGTCTTTGGAATATTGTCTGGATTGACACGATAGAGATCATGTTCTCAGAGAAACCTCTTTAATAATTCTGCGAAAAACTGAATCCATACTTGATCTCTTCATGATATATATTTGCGTATAGCTGAATTATGTTCAAATAATAGTGGTACGAGACAATATTTGAGATAAAAATGTTGAGCATCTTGAGAACTTGCGTGCCGAGTTACTTGGAATTCTTCCATAGATGACTCGTATGGAATAACAATATCCCCTCGGAGCACTCGAGCAATTTGTGTTGATTTTTTTGAAACAAGTCACTTGGTCGGAGTTGATTCTCGTCATGTACTCATTGAGCTATCTCCAACTTCAGTAATTCCAGATACAAATCCAGTTGATGTATCTCGATGTGAAGTATGTAATTTTGGTGCTACATATAATTCTGTCGCATATTGAGCATTGGATTGTGCTGCTTCTATAATATTGCGATGATCAATCGAAATAATATGTGTGATAATATGAAGATCTCCTCTATCATCAATACTCTTTAGAATGAATGGAACTCCAAGATAATGTGCCTTGTGTTTTGCTTCTACCAATGATACATCTCCTTGTTTGAAATGATCAGCATATTGACCATGTGATACATTGGAAAATTTCTTGATATCGATATCGTATATATATCGATTATGCATGTAGCCAGTAGTTATTGTTGTAGATCGTGCGCGAATATCGGTTGAGCCCAATGTATCTACTCACATAGCGATGAATCGGTCAGTTAATACTTTTTGGCATTCATCGATTTCTTTTACATTTTTATTTTTGATGCCTATGCTACTCAGATCTACAATCTCATAGAGCTTAACTGTTCATTCACGATCTATGAAATCTTGTAACTCGTCAGAATTGATACCAAGTGAGATAAGCTTTTTTTGTTGTTTATTCGAAAGTGTTGTTGCAGTCACAAGATTTAAAAGTTCGATATATATATCAAGGTCCGATGTGTATTCTTCATGTGTCAAAAGTGCTTGCCAACCTTTCTCTTTTGAGGAGACAAATCATTTTTTCTCAAGTATTGCCACCAATGGAATAATATTTCCTACACATCATCTCTCGATAGACTCATAGAGCATTCGAGCATGATAGATATCAACAGGAAATTTGAGAAGTTCATGACCGAGTACTGTAAGCCTATTTTCTGATGTGAGAGCTCAAATAGATCTGAGTCTCTCAAGTGAAAGATTAAATAATCATATATCAACATGATGAAAAAATGGAGACCATCATACTTTTTCACCATCATAAATAATATCTACTATATCAATACCCTGGGAAAGAAGTGTCAGTATATGGCGATCAATCATCTCTCGCTCTATCGGAGCTTCTGGATAGAGATCAAGATCTTCCGATAAAGTTGTATTATATCGATTATAGAATCCTGGTTTCGTACGCCCAACTCGTCACTCCCGTTGCTTAGCATTTGCATATGCAGTATTTTCTACTCCGAGAGTAGCTACTCCATATCTATCATACCTCAGTACTTTCTGCGTACCAAGATCCATGATGAGATCAATATATGGAATTGTAATACTCTCTTCTGCAACATTGGTCGCTACAATAATACGAGGCTTGTCAGAATTTTTTGTGAGAAGCTTATTTTGCTCACTTGCTGGCATCTCAGCATGAAGAGGAAATATCTCTATAGCATCTCAGAATCGAGCCTTGATGAGTTCTATATGACCTTGGATTTCTTTTTTTCATGGAGCAAATACTAGGACATTTTGTTTTGCTGTAATTGCAT
>JAVHOR010000089.1:0-2139 GCA_036170175.1 Patescibacteria group bacterium
CGTATAATTCTGAAAATATCCAGATCTCCCTCACCTGCCAGTCATGACTCGAATCTCTTGTCAGACGTGAGAGCGAGAAACTCGGTCTCACAGAAATACAAGGACAAGATCGTCTTATCTCAGGTAAGTGAAATATTGAGACGCTCTATAATCTTCTCATTGGGAGCCGATTCGCGAATCGTGTCTATATGGAATTATTTCCATCTGAATGAGATAGTAAGAAAATCACTGATTTCGATATGCTTCATGATACTCTCGCAGAGATTGTATGGAGTGACTATCTCACAGGAAAGGAACGCATCGTGATCGAGGCAGCATCGACTCGGTCACAGCTCAGTAATACTCCGACGATCCAAGCTGTCGGACAGAAAGCAATTTTTTCTACACTCAATACTCCAAATCTCACAAATGGTACAGAAGTCCATATTCTGATTCTTATTGTCGATGATATTATTCATATCCTCCTCGATGTGACAGGTGACCCGCTCCACAAGCGTGGCTATAGAAAAGAAGCATGAGAAGCTCCGATCAAAGAGAATCTCGCAGCAGCACTCGTCGCATTCTCAGGATGGAGATACAAGGAACCTCTTCTCGATCCTATGTGTGGATCTGGAACGATCGCGATCGAGGCAGCTCTCATGGCACGAAATATTGCTCCAGGAATTGGTCGTCGATTTCGTATCGAATCACTGCCCTTTCATGACAAAGAAAAATTCACGAAAGTAAAAAATACCGCACAAGCAAAATCATATCCGAGTGGTGAATACAAGATCCTCGCCTCTGATATGGATGCTGAAATGGTAGAAATCGCGAAAGGAAATGCTCTTCGCGCATGAGTCTCTTGAGATATTAATTTTGAAACAAAGAATTTTCTTGTTTCCGAATATAGCTGAAAACAGAGAAGTGGGGGTTCGGGGGGCGAAACTGTCTGAGCAAAGAAGAAAACAGAAAAATGATGAGCAGAGCAAGGAGGAGCGAGTTTTTCGACCACCGAAGTTTTTGGTACTTTTGACTCCAAAAGTACAGTATCTGATTCTAATAAAAATGTAGTAATTGTATCTAATCCTCCCTATGGCAAGCGCCTCGAGAGTGATGATCTCGACGATATATACAAGAAGCTCATTCAAGATGTCAGTGAAAATGGATGAGGATTTATCACGACCTATCCTGTCGATACCAGATTTGGTCTTGCAAATCGCAAGCTTCTCAATGGAAATGAAGAATGCCGATTTTATTACAAGAAAAAATAGAAAATCCCGCTATGTTGGCCACTCTCATTATCCGTGTCACGACAGTTCACCCCGACTTCTCCTATGCGGAAGTAGAGGAAGTATGTCTGGATTATCTTGCAGCGATTACTGAGAAAATAAAAGAAGAAACCAAAATGAAACGTCTTGTAAAATATATCGAGAAAGAATTCGAGCTCGAAAATACAAAAATCGAGAAAGTATCAAACCGAATCTACAATCTCGAATCAATTCCAGAATACCTTTTCTCTGGAAAAGTTGAGATCGCATCGAGCCTCGTAAAAATATCGAATCTCACAAAAAATATCGAGCAGACAGAATTATTCCAGAATGCAGAGCTCCAGATCAATCGCCAAGATAAGATCGCTCTCATCGGAAAGAATGGCTCAGGAAAAACAACACTTCTGAAGATGATCATCGGTCGTGAATGAGAATATGATGGCATTATCGAGAAGGCATCAGGACTTAAGATCGGATACCTTTCGCAGGATCTTTTCTGGCAGAATACGAAGAATACCCTCAAGGAAGAGATGCTCATGGTATTCCCAGAAATTACTGAGAAAATAGAGAGACTCAGCAAGATCGAATCTGATGATACACATTGGGAAGAGATTGACGCGATCAATGCGTATCTTAGAGAAAATGATGGATACCGACGATACAATCTTCAGACAGAGATTTTGAAGTATTTCTGATTTTCCGATGAGCAACTCGATCTCAATGTCCTCTGACTCTCAGGATGAGAACAGACGAAGGTACAGATCGCGAAGTTCATGATCACAGAAGTCGATCTTCTCATTCTCGATGAGCCGACCAACCATCTTGATATCGAAGGGATTATATTTCTCGAAAAATTTTGCAAAATCTGGAAAAAGGCAATGCTCTCGATCTA
>JAVHOR010000090.1:0-10141 GCA_036170175.1 Patescibacteria group bacterium
CTCGAAAGAAAACTCAAAAATCAAATGAGGCTCGCAGAATTACGGGAGATACGACAAGCAAAATTACAGAAAAAAACAATTCCTGTCACTTCTCCGTCTCCACAAAAACCAATAACTAAGTCATCACTTCCTCCTCCAAGCTATACTGTCTCATCGAATATTCCATGAGTCGACATGAATCGTGTACGATCGACATGGCTTGATTGGTACAATACGACACGCAAGAGTCTTTCTTTAGGAGGATATAGTTATGATTCTCGCCTTGACGCTACCGCAGCTGACTGGAATAGGGTATTCGCAGCAGGGAAGTGAGAGAACCATCATAGACGAAATCCATGAGATAGCTACTATGACTTTCCTGTAATTGATGCATGGTTTGGTGCTCGTGGTATCAATCCAAAGGTAATAAATAGAGCAAAAAATACGGAAAATGTCGGATATGGATACTATTCCTGTACTGCAAGCGATTGTACTGATGAGCTTATTGCGTCTATTCGCTCTACATATAATTTCTATATGAGCGAAAAAGGGAAGTCATATGATGCTCATTACCGCAGTATCGTACAACCATACTTCACAAAGATCGGTCTCGACATCATCGTCGTACCAGGTGAGAGGAGATATTATATGACTATCCACTATATCACTGAATAAAAAACTCCGAGGACTTACAGTCCTCGGAGTTATGTAAGTCAGGAGATTTCTTCGGATATTATTCCCATTCAAGTAGAACAACGGCAACAACGCTTAATGCAATCCCAATGGCCTGAAGAAGAGTAAATTTTTCCTTAAAATAAAACAGGCTCGCAAGAACAAGAAGTACGGTATTTGCTGTGACCAATATAGTTGAAGCTACCGCAAGATTTTTTTCTTTGAGTGTGAACGCAAAACAATTGAGTCCTATAATATAAAAGCTCATTGCAATAATGTATGGGTTGACATCACTTTCTACCGCCCACTTCTTAAAAAATATGTCTCCGAGTGTAAGGAATCCTCATCCCAGAATAAGGAGGGCAAGTATACTATATTTCATAGATTCTATATATCGAGATTTGCGACACTCGTCGCACGAGACTGGATAAAGTGTTTACGTGGAGGAACATCTTCACCCATGAGGATTCGGAACACTTCATCTGCTTTTTCTGCATCTTCGATCGTGACTCGAAACATTCTTCTCTTTTCTGGATCCATTGTCGTCTCCCAAAGTTGCTCAGGATTCATTTCTCCAAGACCCTTATATCGCTGGATACCTTCACTAGTGATTCCTTCTTGGTCAAGAAGTTTGAATTTTTGATCATCAGAATATGCATACCAAGAATTCTTTCATTTTGTGAGCTTGTAGAGAGGAGGATTCGCAATGAATATATGTCCATTCTCGACGATTTTCCTGAAATAGCGAAAGAAAAAAGTGAGAAGAAGTGTACGAATATGCGCCCCATCGACATCCGCATCTGTCATGATAATAATACGATGATACCGAAGTCGTGAATAATCGAATGATTCACTGATAGATGTTCCAAGTGCAATGATGAGATTCTTGATTTCTGTATTACCAAAGATTTTATCGAGACGAGCCTGTTCAGTATTGAGTATTTTTCCACGAAGTGGAAGAATTGCTTGGAATTCACGATTGCGTCCTTGTTTTGCACTTCCACCAGCTGAATCACCCTCAACTATATAGAGCTCACATTTCGTCGGATCCTTCGAGCTACAGTCGGCAAGCTTTCCGGGAAGTCCTGATCCTTCAAGTGCTCACTTGCGGATAATAGTATCACGAGCATTTCGAGCAGCTGCTCGAGCACGGGCTGCGAGGAGACATTTTTCGATGATGGCACGACCTGTCTTCGGATGTTCAGAAAGAAAATCATAAAATGCTTCTCCCATTGCTTTATCAGTAATTCATTTTACTTCTGCATTTCCAAGTTTTCATTTTGTCTGTCATTCGAATTGTGGCTCAGGAACCTTTACTGATACGATTGCTGTAAGTCCTTCGACAACATCTTCATTCGCGAGATTGAGATCTTTTTCTTTGAGAAATTCTTGTTCACGAGCATATTTATTGATCGTACGAGTCAATGCCATCTTAAATCCGACAACATGTGTTCCTCATTCTGCAGTGATCACATTATTCACGAAACTTATAGTTCTTTCATTGTAATCATCTTTTTTATATTGGAGAGATATCTCGACCTGGACTTGATCAATCTGCTTATCTACATAGAATACATCTTCTCCTATCGGCTCACATGAGCGATTCAAATGATGAACATATGACTCAATACCTCATTCGAAGAAGAATCGATACTTGGAATCTGTGAATTCATCGAGAAATGTGATCGTAATTCCCTTGGTAAGGTATGCCTGCTGACGAAGACGAATACGAATGGTATCATAGTCAAATACAAGAGCAGTGAACATAGTTGCATCCGGCCAGAATCGAACAATAGTTCCATGTTTATCGGTCTTCTCACCTGTCGGAGCTACTGGACTGTCTGGTACACCTACCTGATAAGATTGTGTATAGATTTTCCCATCTTTATGTACCCAGACTTGCATTTTCGAAGAGAGGGCATTTACTACACTCGCACCGACTCCATGAAGACCTCCAGAGACTTTGTATCCACTCTCTTCTCATCCGAATTTTCCACCAGCATGAAGGACAGTCATCACGGTCTCAAGAGCAGATTTCCGAGTCTTTGCATGAATATCGACAGGAATACCTCGACCATCATCCTCTACAGACATAGATCCATCAGCATGCATAATAACCGTAATATTTTTCGCGTATCATGCCATTGCCTCATCGATCGAATTATCCACGATCTCCCATACGAGATGATGAAGCCCGCGTTCATCGGTCGATCCGATATACATTCATGGGCGCTTTCGGACAGGCTCGAGTCACTCGAGAACTTGGATATTACTGGAATCGTAGGTGGTAGAAGACATATATGTTTTTAAGTGTAATTAAATTTTATGATGAGTATTTTATGTTCGGATTTCTATATCTTCGACAAAAACAATATCTTCAGAAAGTGATCTCTTGAACCAAACTATAAGTATATGACTTCCTGATTTTATGACTAACCGAGAATATTCATAATCATCAACTTTATTATAAATATTACCAAGTATTCATTTGCTAATATCTTTTACTATTGCTTCCATAAAGGAATCAAAGAGCATTTCTGATTCAGAAATATGTCTTCATACAATAATATCTTCAGAAAATATTCCAGTATCAGAATATAATCTTTCGAAGTAATCTGCACGATAGAGAATAAAAGATCGAATCACCCGACGTACATGAGAA
Organism: Patescibacteria group bacterium; assembly: GCA_036170175.1. Classification (GTDB taxonomy): domain Bacteria; phylum Patescibacteriota; class Gracilibacteria; order BD1-5; family UBA2023; genus JAGOMW01. Next base: position 3,314 of record JAVHOR010000090.1, read on the forward strand.
GAATATATAATCTTATGCATGAGTTAATTGTGTATCTTTGTATACTCTTTTCCTTTCCAGTCGACCTCGAAGCATTTCTCCAGATTCTCGAATATCAGAATATACGAGAGTTCGGAGCTCTTCTTCTGTCAAGTATCATGATGTACTCATAGAGAGAAAATAATGAAGACAGACAGAGTATATAAAAAATATCAGAAAAGTAAAAAAATAGTTACACAAAAAGTAACTATAATTAGAGAATATATAAATCTATAATCTAGAGCTTCATCGCATGAATAATACGATCACCTCGTCACCAGTCAGCATTTGCGTCGAATGTGAGATATAATTCGAGAAAAGACTTCAGTCCATACGCATCGACCTCAGAAGTAAGAGGAATATCGACGGTCGCAGAGAGAGATTTTTTCACAAAAAGTCGGAGCATGACATAGACGCCATCATTGGAGAGCATCGTGAACTTATCGATCATAGAGAGATCATATTTCGTCGTATCAACTTGGATAAAATTCTCATTCACTATGACAGAAGTCACAGGCGTTGCATTATTCTCCATGAGAATATAGACTCCAGCAAAGAGAAATGCGACCACAGACATAATATAAATCCCTTCATATATCCCATAGAGGACAAAGAAAAGGACACCAATAAGAGCAAATACATACCACTGTTTTGGTCTATCTTTTTGAGATGAAAATTGCCAAGAATACATAGATTTTAGGTGGCACTGGAAAGAAGTGCGACGAACTTCGTCATGAGAAACCATCCAGACATAGAGAGGACAAATCCAAGCATCGCACCATACATTCATTTTTTTGCTTTATCGACTCCAGAACTATCACCAGTAATACCACTCGCGAGTTGCATACGTACGGCATGATAGATAAGTGCAACGACAGAGATTGATCCAGCAACAGCGAGGAGAAATTCTATCGCACTCACGATCATAAGAGGAATATCTGCATAGGTAATATCTCCATTTCGAAGCCTATCCTGAGAGATTCAAAGAATATTGTCTTCAGCAGCATATGTATTGATCGAGAAAAAGAGTGAACTCAGATATGCAATCAATGTATAAGGAATTCTTATCATAAAATCAAAATATAGAAGAAGTATATCACTCTGGCTGAAAAATACAAAATTTTTCACATCCTTTTGCATTTACACGCCTTTCTTATATACTCAGATTGATTGATTCGTCCTAAAAAACTTTTATGAAAACGCCTCTCTCTTGGATTTCCCTCTATACTCCACTCGCTCCACTTCTCAAAAAGCATACGATAAAAGAACTTGCGCATGAATATTCTATACATACTGCAGAGATTGATGCTATCGAAGAACATTTCTTGGATAAAGTTGTCGTCGGGAAAGTCCTCTCTTGTAAGAAGCACCCAGAAAGCAAAAAACTCTCTATCGTAGAAGTTCTCATTGGATGAGGTGAAAAAACTATAATTCTTACAGGAGCTGCAAATATCGTCAATGCTACCTATGTCGCTGTCGCTACTGTCGGTACCGTTCTACCAGGAAATTTCGTCATTGGTGAACGAATGATGGCAGGCATGATGAGTCGTGGCATGATCTGTAGTGATGATGAGCTTGGACTTGCAACAGAGAGATCGGAAGGGATAATGATCCTTGAAGAACAGTGGAGTAAGGAAATTCTTGAAGGCATGATAGGGAAATCATTTTTTGACCTTCATCTTCCATTTCCTGGAATGAATGGAGAAATATACAATTTCCCTCTTCGAGATACGACATTCGAAATCGATAATAAGTTTATTACCAATCGCCCTGATCTTTTTTCTGTCATTGGAAATGCTCGTGAATGGCATGCAGTATTTGACATACCATTTATTCCTTATATACCAAAAAATACTATCTCTTCTGGAAGAGAAAAATTTCCAGTACAAATAGAAACCGATAAGGTTCTCGCATATCATACACTCAAGATGGAAAATATTACCGTCGGGAAAAGTCCATTCGGAATGAAGATAATGATGGAACGAGCATGACTTGGATCAAAGATGGATATTGTCGATATTACCAATTGTATGCTCACTGAATTTGGTCAGCCAATGCATGTTTTTGATGCTAATAAAATTGTATGAGGAATCATCGTACGTATGGCAAAAACGGGAGAAAGAATACTCGCACTCAATGGTGTAGAATATATTCTCACTTCAGAAGATATGATCATCGCGGATCATAATGGGCCAATCGCGATCGCTGGTGTCATCGGTGGCATGGAAAGTGCTGTCTCGCTGGAATCAAAGAATATTGTCTGGGAATCCGCTACTTTTGATGCTGTCTCTATCCGCCTCACAGCGCAAAGACATGGAATCCGTACAGATGCAAGTACACGGTATGAAAAATCTCTTGATCCTCTTCTTCCCACTCTGGCACTTCCACGAGTGATTGAATATATGCAATTTCTTGGGAAGAAATTCGATATCACAGCAAGTTCTTCTTATCTTCAAGAAAAAAGTGTGAACCATATAACCATCGATGTTGACTATAACTTTATCAATATGAAGGCTGGAATCAAGATTCCAAAAGAAGAAGTAAATGCCATCTTATGAAGATTAGGGTTCAAATTGATAATTGACAATTGACAATTGATAATTACTATTCCATCTTGGCGTGCAAGTAAAGATATTGCTATCAAGGAAGACATTGCTGAAGAGGTTGCGCGTATATATGGATATGATAATACACCGCTTACTCCTCTTTCTGCAAATTTCTCCATAGCAGGAAAGAATCATGAGATTATTCTACGAAATTCAACTCTCTCACATTTCTCTGAAAGAGGATATAGTGAAGTATACAATTATTCATTCACCAATGAGGATCTCGATAAAAAAATCTGATACGAAAATATGGAAAGCGCTATTGGTATCAGAAATGCATTCAATGAAGAATATACACATATGAGACGATCTCTCGCTCCAAGACTTTTTCTTGCGGCAATGGAAAATATGAAATACGTTTCAAATTTTTCTTTCTTCGAAATCGGAAAAGTCTACAGGAAATCTGATGCAAAATGAAGAGAAAATACACTTTTGCAAAATATCGCAATAAAACCTTTCCCTGAAAGGAAAGAGCTATCTGGAGTCATAGTATGAGGAACCTTGGAAGAACTTCGTCGAATACTAGAAGGATACCTAGAACGGACACTTTCCTATGTACCACCTATTCATAATGGTACAGACTCAAGTCTTTTTCATCCAAATATTTCTGGATCCTATCGGGAAGATGATATCGTGCTTATACGATTCGGGGAAGTACATCCTGAGGTTGCACACCATTTCGAACTTGGAACAAAAACACTATATTTTGAGATCGATTACGAGAAAATCCTTGAACTTTCTCGTGAAAATGATACGAGATTTCATCCTATTTCAAAATATCAGACGATCCCTCGAGAACTCAATTTTGTCATGCCAGAGCATACTCCGACGGGTGATGTCGCTCATATTATCGATGCGGTACATCCATGGATACAGAATGTAATAATCAATTCAATCTATAGTGATTCCAAAAAGATTGGTGAATGAGCGAAGAGTGTAAATTTCTCATTTCTCCTATCAAATCATGATGCTACGATATCTGATGCTGAAGCACTCAATATACAAAATATGGTCATAGTGAAAATGAAAGATCATGGGTACAGTCTTCGTTCATAGTCAGAATATATAAACTCATATAAATTTGTGAATTTCAGAATTTTATGATATTGTAACAATATATGACGATAGATTCTTTTTCCTCATCTGAGATAGATTATACAATTGTTGATAAGCTCATGCATGAGCTTATCAACAATGTAGCGTGATATATGAAAAGTGTGCCTCCCGAATCCATCGAGAAAACGCTCTGGGATACATATATATTTGCACGATCGGCTCATCAGGGTCAGATGCGAAAGAGCGGTGAACCCTATATCACTCATCCTATCAAGGCATGTTTCCTTCTCCTCCATCTGAAGCCTGATCTTATCTCACTTCAGTCATGTCTTCTTCATGATGTGATCGAAGATACAGCGCTCACAAGAAAGGATATATCTGATATATTCTGAGAAGAAGTTGCATCTATCTGTGAATGATTATCAAAGCTCTCTGCAATACGGTATAGTGGGGAAGAAAGGACTGTCGAAAGTCTCAGAAAAATGCTCATAGCTATGGTCGAGGATCTTCGCGTGATTATCGTGAAGCTTGCTGATCGCCTCCATAATATGCAGACACTCGATTATCATCCCGATCCAAAGAAACGCGAACGCATTGCCCTTGAGACACTCAATATCTATGCACCAATAGCAGACAGACTTGGTATATTTTATATGAAGGAAATGCTCGAAACTGAATGTTTTCGTGTACTCTATCCAGACGAATACAAGTCGATCACAACTGAACTCAAGTCGCTCAAAGAAGAGCAAGAATATTTTATTCATGAAGCAAAGGCAATTATCAGAAGAATGATTCCTGAAATGATTCCAATTATTGATATCTCCTATCGAATCAAGGCTCCCTACAGTATCTATAAGAAACTTTCTCGAAAAGAATATTCCTATAGTAATACGAGAGATCTCTATGACCTCTTTGCTATACGAATTATCACAGAAAATATTCCTCGATGTTATGAGATTCTCTGAGTGCTTCACAATGTCTTTGTACCGATGCCAAAAAGATTTAAGGACTATATTGCACTTCCAAAAGAAAATGGATACCAGTCACTTCATACGACCGTTGTTGGGCTTTTCCCAGAAGTCCGATCTCAGCCGACAGAGATACAAATACGGACCACAGAGATGCATATTCAGGCAGAAATATGAGTGGCAGCTCATTTCGAATATACTGAAAGATGAAATTCTGTAAGGTCACAAGATAGCTATTGGGTCAAGACAATAAAGAAAATCGTCGAGAATGGACTCGAAGGGGGAGAATTTATGAGTGAGATGACTATGAATGTCTTCTCTGATCAGATATTTGTTTTCACTCCAAAATGAGATATTATAACACTTCCAAAATGAGCAACACCTGTTGATTTTGCTTATGCTATACATTCCAAAGTCGGAAATGAGCTCACTATTGCAAAGGTAAATGGACAAGTCGTACCTCTTGATTATGTTCTTCATAATGGGGAAAGTGTTCAAATCGTGACTGATACTCATCGAAAACCAAATCCAACATGGCTTTCCTTCGTCAAGACTCCGAAAGCTCGTGATTACATTCGTCAATTTATCAATAGGAAAGAACGAAGTTTCTTCATAGAGAAATGAAGATTCATCCTCAATTCTTATCTCGAGCACAACTATGGAAAATGACTTGATAAGGAACTTTCCCTTCTCAAAAATCTTGATGGAAAGTCTCTTGATACAAGACAAAAAGAAGATGTCCTTGTACAGCTCGGAAATCTCTCTCGCAAACCAACAAGCGTACTTCGATCTATCAATGATGTGACGATCAAGGCTATGTTTTGAGAAGAGAAAATAGCTCAGAAACCCCAAAAGAAAGATCCTATCGAAAAGATCAAGAAAGAAGATGAAGATTATGTTATTATTTGAAAAGAGCGAAATATCACCCACAAGATGGCCCTCTGTTGCTCTCCAAAATCATGAGACAGAATCGTCTGAGCTATAGGAAAAGGTATTGTGACAATTCATAGATTTGATTGTAAAAATATTGAAAGAATTTCTCTTGCGCGAAGAATCCCAGCAAGATGGAGTAAAGCAAGAATCGAAGGTGTAACTATAGCAATGGATGTCAGCTTTTATGATAAACGATGACTCCTCAGACAGATAACTGAGATATTCTATCAGACATGACTCAATATAGACTCCCTCTCTACAGAAAATCTTGGAGATGGGAAGGTACTTGATCATTTTGTTCTCAAATGAGATAATGAAGACTACTACCTCTACGAACGACTCATCGAAAGATTTCGTTTTGATATTCCAGAAATGATTGAGTCCAAGCTTATTTCCCTCTATTAAAATTTCCCGTCATTCCCGCGAAGGCGGGAATCTCATCAATTTTCCATTGTCAATTATCAACTATCATGAATATTCTTATCTGACTCATACTCATTGCTCTCGGTATAGCTATACTCCGCTACCGTTATCAGATATATAATGTGACTGGCGAATGGTGATGGGCCAATCAATATCTCGGAAGCAATGGTACCATAGTAGCTATCTCTCTCATCGGAATGATTCTCATTGCATCAGGATCAGCCTATCCATTCTGAGCATTTGACAACATCGGAAAGCAGCCTCATTTCAATATAGGACAAAAATAATCTATTTCTTTATTTTAATTATATGACCCATTGACGCTCTGTTCCAGCAAGTGAATATGAAGAATATTCTGAAGACCAAAAAGAACTCACTTATGTTGCATGGATAAAGGAACTCAGAAAAGAATTCAAGAAACAAATTGATATGGAAAAGGAATATTCAACCCTAGAAAAGAATCAAATGATCGAAGAATTCATATCAGTTCGTGTAAAAAAAAGTCTACGATGATATATATGAGAAGACGCGAATTATTCTTATCACATAAGAACTATAAAAAAATCCCTTCATTGATGCTTTGATACAGTAAAAAAAGCTCAACTACGAGCTGAAGAAAAAATCAGAAAGATATTAGACATGAGAGAACGTCAGAAACGACTAGAAAAGTATCGTGACTTCTTCATTGTCGGAACAAGTATAGATTAAAATCTTTTGCAAAAAAAGAGACTTTCCATAGAATCCGTCTTGCTCTTTTTTGCATCTATTTTGGGGTATCGCCAAGCGGTAAGGCAGGGGACTCTGAATCCCCCATCCTAGGTTCG
>JAVHOR010000091.1:0-10083 GCA_036170175.1 Patescibacteria group bacterium
ACAGGTTCTGGAATTGATGCATTTGTAAATGATCAACTTTCTGTAAAACTTAATGGTTCTGAAATTGCTACACTTACCAGTCTTTCTGGTCCTCAAGCAAAGGTAGTATCCTTTGTTGTAGATTCTGCAAATCCTGGAACTCTTACTGTTGAAGGTTCTATCAAGAATAATGTGGGTGTTAATGGTTCATTTACATTTACTGTAGCTCTTACAGACGTTCGTGATGCTAATAACAACACAGCTACTGTTGGTGCTGGATCATCTCTTACAGGTGATAAGACTACCATTGGTACTGCTCAGGTTGAAGTTAAGTCTGCTACTGTAGCAGCTCCTTCTTCAAGCCGTCTTTATAGCTCTGCTTCTCAAGAAATTGGTCGCTTTGCTATAACTTCTCGTAATGAGGCAGCTCGTATTCAAAAGGTGGTGTTTACTTCAGCTACTGGAGGTACAGCTACTGGAATGTCTGTCCAAGATATTGCAAACAGTACTTCTAGTATCAAGCTCTACAATGTAGACAATGGTGCTGAGGTTTCTTCATCTCCTACTATCGCAGGGAATACAATTACCTTCGATACTATGAATGATACTATCGCAACTGATACGACTCGTAACTATAAGGTAGTTCTCGATACTACTTCAGTAGAAAACTACTACGGTGGTACAATTAATCTTGGATCTCCTACTGTTTCTGCAGTTCGTGATTCTAATAGTACTACTGTTACTCCTACTGGTTCTGCTACTACTAAGACTTATACTCTTGGTACTATTCCTCCTACAGTTCTCGTAACTGCTATAAGTGAAAACGTATTCAAGGTAAAGGTTACTAACCCTGATTCAAATACTGGTATTACTCTTACTTCTGCGAAGTTTGATCTCAAGACAGCTCTTCCTGGTAATACTACTTACACAGCTAGTGCATGTCTCCGTGATTTTGGTAATACAAATACTTGTGGAGGTGCTGGTACATCTACTGCTACTGGTGCTGTTCCTGCTCTTGCTCAATCTCTTGCCGTGACTGGTCTTACGACTAACATGACAGCTGACAAGAACAACGGTACTGTTGAGTTCGAAGTATACGTAACTTCTGCTAACCTCCTTCCTACAGGTGGACAGCTTCAAGTTGCTCTTACTCAACTTAATTACACTGTTGGTGCCTCATCTGATTTCGAAACTTATGTTGGAACTTCAGGTGCTTCAGCTACATTTACAAAATAATCTTTCATTAGATTATTCTGTTCACCGATTACCCCGCCTTTTGGCGGGGTTTTTGGTGGCTTGGAGATGGAACTTCAGCAAAAAGTTTTGCATTATAAAAAAAAGTGGTATACTTGCTTCCAACTTCTATGCTGAAGTTAGGATAAATCTCCTTTGAAAAATCCCCATTACAAGTGGGGATTTTTCTTTGTCGATTGCAAAATAATTTGCAATTCTAGAGAAGTGAGATATACTGATTTTGTCTTCAAAGTAGACAGAGATAAATCTCCTTTGAAAAATCCCCATGTCACTGGGGATTTTTCTTTGTCGATCTAGCGCGGTGGCTTCACGACTCGCTTTTGTCTCGTGTATATTTCTATACAGAGCAAGCGATGCTTCCAGTATGGAAGATCAAAGTAGACTTTTTTCATAAAGAAAAAAGGTTAGAGGATAAACCTCCCTACTCTCACTGGAAGTAGAGAGCTGGAATAGTATATGGAAATATATCAGGAATCCAAGCAGATTACCCCGCCTTTTGGCGGGGTTTTTGGTGGCTTGGAGATGGAACTTCAGCGAAAAGTTTTGCATTTTGGAAGAGATGGGATATAATTCCTTTGTCGTCGAAAGACGAACCTCATATAACGAGAGGGAATAAGCCTCCCAAAATAAAAGACCCGCCTTAACGGGTCTTTTATTGTTAACGATACTGACGCAAGAATTTCTTGCGAGTACGTCCTGTCACTCTCTGAGTGATCACTCTGTATCCGAAAAAGATACACAAGTATGTGAGGAAATTCCTCATATAACGAAAGGTTAAAAAATAAACCTCCCATTCTCAACGAGTGAGAGCCAGTAGAATATAGTGACAAGACTCCTGAAATCAAACAGAATTTCTGGTATATTTTTGGTGATTTGAAAAAGACCCTTCCAGCTTTCAGCCACTTCTTCTGTCAGAGGAGGAAGGGGAACTTCAGCGAAAAGTTTTGCATTTTGGAAAAAGAGAGATATACTGCTTCTAACTTCTATGCTGAAGTTAGGATAAATCTCCTTTGAAAAATCCCCATCACAAGTGGGGATTTTTCTTTGCCGATTGCAAAATAATTTGCAATTCTAGAGAAGTGAGATATACTAATTTTGTCCTCGAAAGAGGAATAAACTTATAAAGGAGGATGTTAGAAATAACTCCAAAGAAAAAGAGCCCTCTGAAGGCTCTTTTTCTGTTATCGGTAATTCCGCAAGAGTTTCCTGCGATTCCGACCTGTCACTCGACGAAACATCGGTGTGACTGGTTCGATTCCGAAGAATACGAACCACTTATAAAGGAGCTTTCTCATAAAATGAGAGGGTTAAAAATAACTCCTAGCTCCATAGTAGGACTAGGAGCTCATGCAGTATATGAATGATAGTATTGAAATCAAACTATAAAGTATGAGTTCTTCCTCAAAAGATTTATCCATTATCGATTACCCCGCCTTTTGGCGATCTGGAGAGAGACCACTTCGGAGAAGAACTTCTTCAGCTTTCAGCCACCTCTTCTATCAGGGAGGAGGGGGAAATTCAGAGAAAAGTTTGCATTATAAAATATTTCGCATACTATGTATGCTATATGAAGTACACTTTTGCATGGGATTCACAGAAAAATGAACAACTTCTTCGAACTCGTGGAGTATCATTTCAAGATGTGCTGGAATTTCTTGATAAAGAAAATGATATAAAAATCATGGATCATCCTTCCATGAAATATTCTCATCAAAAAATAATTATCGTAAAATTAAATTGATATATTCATGTCGTTCCTTGTGTTTTTGAAGGAGAAAATCACATTTTTCTCAAAACTATATTCCCAGATCGGCGCTATCATAAGATCTATAAATAATCCATTACTATGACTACACTAAAAAATCATACCATCCTCGATGATGAAGAAGAGGCACTTATGGTTTCCCTCGAAAAATGAGAGTGGAAAGAGAGTAACGATACCAAGCTTATTGAAGATATACGATCTTCAGCAAGGGAATTTCGTATGAGAAAACCGATAACACTTCGACTCCAATGATCCCTTCTCAATGAGTTGAGGATCCTTGCAGAAAGAGAATGAATGCCTTATCAGACATATATTCAATCGACACTCTATAAGCATACACAGAATCAACAGTCATTCAAAAAAGAGACATCTTCACTAAAGTAATGATTTTCCGTTCTTTCAAATTTTGGCCTATAAAAAATCTCCATTGTAAGTGGGGATTTTTTTGATTTTTCTTGCCTTTTTGAGAATGATTCTTATTATGTGCGCATGCTTACTCTTGACCACATTTCCGTATCTGTATGAGAAAAAGAGATTATTCACGATCTCTCATATACTTTCGAAGAATGAAATATCTATGCTATCTTGGGAAAAAATGGAAGCGGGAAATCTTCTCTTGCTTTTGCACTTTTTCATCATCCTCGATATACCCTCACAGGGAAGACCCTCTACAATGGACAGGATATATCTATGCTTGATCCACACTTGATATCGAGCCTTGGGCTTTTTCTCTCATTTCAGAATGTACCAGAGATTCCAGGCATACGACTCTGCGAATATCTTCGGACACTCTATGTCCACCATTTGAAATATACAAAGCCAGCAGTGAGGCCACCGACAGGATTTATTTTTCGTCGTATAGTCGAAAAACTTCTCGGAGAATATGGATTGCCGTTATCATTTCTCGATCGAGATCTCTATGTAGGATTCTCTGGTGGAGAAAAACGACGCATCGAAATGCTTCAGATCGAGCTCCTTGATCCGGATACTATCCTCCTCGATGAGATAGACTCCGGACTCGATATTGGTGCTATCGAGCTCCTTGCTCGAAAGATCGACACATGGCGGACAAAATGAAAAACATGCATTATTATTTCTCATAATTTTCATCTTCTTGACTCTATCAATGTAGACAGAGTATTGATAATGAAGGATTGACAAATAGATTGACATGGCGGACACGAGGTCATCGAAGAGATAAGAAAAAATGGATTTTAGCTTTTTACGTCACTATGCCACAAAAACAAGAAAAAGACATTCATGCATTTTGAGATATTTCCAGAGAGACACTCGATTCGAGTGATGCTATTGTCTATTCTCAGATGGCAGAGATTGGCATTAATGAAGCAGTAGTCAGACAGATTTCCCTCTCGAATAATGAGCCAATATGGATGCTCGAGCATCGTCTCAAGTCACTAGCAATATTTCAGTCTTTCTCTTTACCGACATGGTGACCATCACTTACAGCACTCGATCTCCAGAGTATATATTATTTTGGTAAGGCGGAGTGAGGTGGCGATGGGAAATCCTGGGATGATGTACCAGAAAATATCAAGGCAACATTTGAACGACTCGGTATTCCTGAGGCAGAACGTAAAGTCCTCGCAGGAGTCGGAGCACAGTATGATAGTGAAGTCGTCTATCACAAGCTTCGTACCGAACTTATCGAAAAATGAGTAATCTTCGAAGATATGTCTGTCGCACTCAGAGATCATGAAGCGATCGTGAAAAAACACTTCATGCGCATAGTACCACCGACGGATCATATTTTTGCAGCACTTCATGGTGCTGTATGGAGCGGAGGGACATTTCTCTTTATTCCCAGAGGCGTGAAGATATCTGACCCTCTACAGGCCTATTTTCGTATGAATATGAAGGCAGGTGGTCAATTTGAACACACACTCATTATCCTGGAAGACGAAGCAGAAGCTCATTATATTGAGTGATGTAGTGCGCCGAAATATGGAACAGCGAGTCTTCATGCTGGATGTGTAGAGATATATGTCGGAGAAAATGCAAAAATGCGATATTCGAGTGTGGAAAATTGGTCGGTCGATACGTATAATCTCAATACAAAACGGGCAATTGTTGAGGCTAATGGGTCCATCGAATGGGTAGGAGGCAATCTCGGTTCCTGAGTCACTATGCTCTATCCATGCTCTATTCTCAAGTGAGATAATTCCCGAGCTCTTCATTTTGGTATTGCTTTTGCGAACGCTGGGCAATATACAGATACTGGAGCGAAGGTCATCCATATCGGGAAAAATACATCGAGCGAAGTGATTTCCAAGAGTCTCTCAAAAAATGGTGGAATATCTGTCTATCGTGGACTTCTCGATATCAAAAAATCAGCAACAGGAGCTGTAGCAAAAATCGATTGTGATGGACTTATCCTTGATTCTTTATCTCGATCAGATACCATTCCTGATATTCGTGTCGCGACCGATGACGCGCTTGTTGCTCATGAGGCAAGTGTGGGAAAGATTAATGAAGAGACACTTTTCTATCTCGAATCTCGAGGAATACCGCGAGATGAAGCAAAAACACTCATTGTTCGAGGTTTTATCTCACCACTTATCAAGGAACTTCCTCTCGAATATGCTGCGGAGATGAATATTCTTATCGAGATGGAAATGGAAGGAATGTAAACACCTCACCCCCAGCCCCTCTCCTTCAGAGAGGGGAGATGAAAATAACCTCTATTCCCTCTCCTTTAGGAGAGGGTTAGGGTGAGGAGGTATTGAATTTTATAGAAATTCCCTTATAATTCTTCCATGTCAAAAGAAAATCCATGAGCCTATAATGAAGCTCGGAATCGCATCAATGAGAATAAGGAACGAGAGAAAATTATTCTTGAAGAGAAAACAGAAAACTTTGAGAAGACAAAAGAACGCATCAAGTCACGAAAAAAACTCGATGTTTTTGAGCTCAAGAGAAAATTCGAAACAGGAAATTCTCTCGGGGCTCTCAAATCAGAGATCAAAGAGGCGCTTGATCGTGGAGATATTTCGATAGAGACATATGCGAATGTCATCACAGAACTTGATAAAGATAAAGTGCCATCTTCAGCGCTTGCTATACCTGACTTTATTCTTGATCCGAAAGCATTTCCATTTTCCGATTCAGCCTTCTCACTCTATTTCGATAAGCAAAAGCTTGGAGATAATCTCCTTATTGATCTTGGCGGATTTGTCTATGGATTTGTCCAGGGGTCGATATTTCTCCTTTTTCTTCTTGGGCGTATTATCCTCGATGCCCTTCTTCTTCCGAGAGATATATATCAACATATTCATTCATCTTAGATTATGCAACGATTTTATGTAGATTTCCCGCTTTCTCTTGATCTCATTCTTACAGATACTGATATTATACATCAGCTTACACGAGTTCTCCGTTCATCAGTATGAGAAGATATCATTCTTTTCGATTGAGACTGATCAGAGAGGGTTTATACGATCGAAAAAATCGAGAAAAAATCAATATGACTTCGAGGAAAAGCTCAGACATTTCCAAATACTGAGCCAAAGAAAAATATCACACTCTATCAATGAATGCCGAATAAGATCGAAAAAATTGAATATATTCTCCAGAAATGAGTGGAAGTGGGGATTCGAAAATTTGTTTTCTTTCGATCTGATCGATCACAAAAACTCATACTTTCCGATGCAAAGAAGATTCGACTTATTGCTATTGCACGAGAAGCACTTGAGCAGTGTGGATGACTTGTGATGCCAGAGATACAGTTTGAGAGTCAGAAGATAGAGTATAGATCACAGGGGACAGACATAGTTCTTGATACTACAGGAGTCAGTCTAAAGATTGAGAAGATATCCCAAAGCGAGAATATAAACATTTGGGTATGACCAGAAGGAGGATGGTCGAATGAAGAACGGAAAGAAATGGAAGAAAATGGTTTTATATTTGCTCGTTTTTGAGAGAGAATCCTTCGTACAGAGACTATGGGTATTGTAGTCGCTTTTGCTATTCAGTATGCTTAGGCTGACCGAATATATACCGAGAAACCTAGTACAGATAACAAAATCTATACTCATACACTAGATATAGTGGAGTGCATACGCTTCTTGGAAGGTACATTCTTCTTTTCTTGTTTTTCTTTACCACGATTCAGAATAACCCCTCTATAGAGAAGAGTATATGTATACAGATACTACTCACACACACAAAATGTATACAAAAATGGTTTAATAAGTGTCCAAAAAATAGAGAGCGTACATTTATAGAGCCTAGTGGGAATACTGAAGGAATGAAAAATTATCATTCATTATGAATGATAATTATCAATACTTCTTATATCGCTCTGAAATAGAAAACCTGTTATACTGCTTATGTCTTCTCGAAAGAGAATGACCCTTAACAAGACCTGACTGACTGATAATAGGAATCCTTCCTCATAGGATATTCCTGTCACCAATACCAAAACAAAGATTCTTCAAATTTTCATATCCATACAAAAAGAGCAAATTCTTGTATACCGATACAAAAATCGAATCAAAAACACTGGTGGAGGCTCGTATTTTTCTTACTTTCCATGAAAGTAGAAAGAATACGAGCCCTCACTGGGAAAAAAGAGTTTCGATAGTACTCTCAAAAAACGTCGAAAAGTCAGTTGGGCATCTCGCTCACGCGAGAAGGGTTGAGTACCCAACCAACCGACCTTTGTGTCCTCCCGAGAATCTTTTTTTATATTCTCACAGCGAGTGATCAGAGGCATCCAATTCTTAATCTCACACTGTACCCACAGTTGTGAGATTTTTTGTTATTCGTGATGATATCTAGAGCCTTTCATGATCTCATGAGCACGATAGATTTGCTCGATAAGAACAAGAAGAGCGAGCGAGTGAGGCATGACAAAATCAGAAATACGAAGAAGCTTGTGAGAAATCTCATTCATGACTTCAAGATCTACACCATAGCTTCCACCAATGATAAATATAATATTTTCGCTTGTATTCTTCGCTTCCTCGAGCATTTCGGAGAATTCGGGAGTCTTTATACTTTTTCCACGCTCATCAAGCAACACGACCATTCATTTCATTTTTTTGAGCGTGTCTATAATACTAAGCGTTTCTTTTACTTTTATATATTCGATATTTGTGTGTGAGATTGGTTTTATGAGCTTGATTTTGGCGAATTTTTGTATACGTTTTTCATATTCTTTTATCGCTTCAGAGAAATGTTTGAAGCCATCAGAAACAGCTATAATGGTAATCATGAAGTCAGTATAAAAAAATTTTTTGACAAGACAAGCATTTTTTATACAATTCGCCCACACGCCACCTTAGCTCAGTTGGTAGAGCTCCGGTTTTGTAAACCGGTGGTCATCAGTTCAAGTCTGATAGGTGGCTCCAGATATGGGTCGGTTCCAGAGTGGTCAAATGGGGAGGACTGTAAATCCTTTGGCTTACGCCTTCGTAGGTTCGATCCCTACCCGGCCCACCATCTTTTCTGTTTTTTTGTCTGCCCAGGTGGTGGAATGGTAGACACGACGGTCTTAGAAGCCGTTGCCTTACGGTGTAAGAGTTCAAGTCTCTTCCTGGGCACCACAAAATAGTCGATAATAGAAAATTGACAGTGGATAATGAATAGCATTGCTCATTGTGAGTTTTTTACTCTCAGGTTTCGTATTTCGCCTTCGAAAAATACTAGGAGCAGTCGTATACAAGCGAACGCATATATCCTAACCCAATTTCTTTATGAAAAAAGATATTCACCCTGGTTTCAAACAAGTAAAAATTATCTGCTCTTGTGGACATACACTCGAAGCAGGAAGTACTATTAAGGGCGATGAGATCCGTGTAGAAACATGTATGAAGTGTCACCCATTCTATACAGGAAAAAAGACACTTCTCAAGACAAGTACTATGGACAAGTTCTATGCTCGTCAGAAAAAGACAGAAACTCTCGGAAGATAATAAAAAGTCCTCTCGAATTCGAGAGGACTTTTTCATTCTATGAAATGATAGTGAATAGAGTCTATCTTTGATTCGCATCTTGTGCATTATTCGCTTTTTCAAATGTCTGAGAGAGCGCATTCATATAGCTTTTGAGATTATCTCTGAGATTGAGATAATCATCATAGATTATTACAAGAAGGATATGGAGTGTATATGTTCGTTCCATTTCGCGGTAAGCGACGAGTGCTTTCGGTAGAGTATCTTGGGCTCGAGCAAGCTCATCTTCTATAGATCAGATACTGTTTGTGAGCTTCTGAAGAAATGTATCAGTATTTTTTGGAATAGTAGAAGTATTACTCTCACCAATCTGTTTTTCTTTTTGGAGCGTTTCATTAAAGTCTTGTTTTATGTTTGCATCAAGATAATCAAGATAATATTGGTATCCACAGTATTCGATCGTCGCGCTTCGAGCGAGCTTATCGACAATTTTGACGACAGAAGAACCATCAGTATTTTGATTACAATTGATATTTTGGATGATTCGCTCATACCGCTTTTTTTCTTTCTCAAGCTTTGTTCTTATGTCCGATCCTTCTGCAGAGAGTTTTGGTATACTGAGAAGTTTTGTAAGTTTATCAGCGCGTCCAGCGGCCACAGCACATGAGAAAATCCGATTCATATTGTTTCTGTATTCTACCCGTGCTATCTCGACGACTCGATATCCTTCAAGTCACCCAATACGGGTAGAGCTTAGCATTTTCTCGAGATAGGCTTTTGACTCGGCATCTTTCTCACTATCTATGAGTGACTGCATTTTTTCATTCTGAGCAGTAGAAGTGAAGTCAGCATAATCTTCTGTAATCTTTCAGAGATTTTGTCCCGCATTCCAAGCCATAGAAGTATTCTTGCAATATCTCTCTAGATTCTCTTTATAGCAAGAAAAAGTCTTGGCATCACATGATACTACAGACTCTACAGCAAAAAGATTATACGAAAGAGAGAAAAGAATAACTCAGATGAAAATATGAGAAGATTTCATAGTTTTATACAGCACCAATACGATAGATAATTTCTTTCTCGACGAATTCCCGTTCTCGACCGTATTTGAGTCGAGATAGCTCTTTGAGCGCATTTCAGGTGATCATATCTGGCATTTCGAGGAATGGATTC
>JAVHOR010000092.1:0-9851 GCA_036170175.1 Patescibacteria group bacterium
AATGAAGACTATTATCATCATCTGAGCTGGAGCCGCATGACTTATGAGTGCTGTGACAATATTGGAATCCCTCACCTCCAACCCCTCTCCTTCAGAGAGGGGAGCTACTTCTCGAGAAGATAATTCAACCAATCAATTTTTCCATATTCATATTTTCGAGAAAAATAGCTCTCCTGGAAAAAAAGTCATTCTCTCCTGAGGTGGTAGGTGCAATGTCACTACAGGCATTACTGATAAAAAAACTCTCCTCTCAAAATATAATCGTGGTGGAGAATTTATTATGGAAGCATTTTCTCAGTTCTCTCCAAAAAAATGCAGAGAATGGTTCGAATCTCATGGTGTTCCACTCAAGTGTGAGGAAAATAATCGTATCTTTCCTGTCTCTGATGATGGTCACGATATCGTAGGTGCATTCGAGAAAGTATTTGATAAATATCGCGATAAAGTGAGTATCCATTACGGGGAATGAGTATCGAAAATTGATAGTGGAAAGTTGATAGTGGAAAATAATGGATGAAAATGAGAATGTAAGAAATACAAGATTACGACGGCAAAATGAGTCTATGAATCAGATATTCTTATCATCACGACAGGATGAAGTGCCTATAGTCAGACAGGGTCGACTGGTGATGGATATGCGTTTGCTCAATCACTCGGACATACTGTTACACAGCTTGGTCCTTCTCTTTCGAGCTTCCTGACATCTGAATCTTGGATGCATGAGCTCTCTGGGCTTGTATTCAAAAATGCAAAGATACGTAGATATTTGTCATCCCGAGGAACGAGGGATCTGCCCGAAAACTGAGCAGATTCCTCCTTACGTCGGAATGACAAAAAAAAGAATCGAGATTCCGGAATATTCATCCTTCTTAATACTTCGGAGAATAGAAATCCGGAATGACAGAAACTTGTATGATCTCTCCTTCTCACACATTTTGGTATTTCTGGACCTCTCACATTTATGGTCTCATCTCATCTTGCATGGGAAAATATCGAGAAAAATCATCCAAAAATATTGTACTTCTCTCCTCTTGCAGACAGAGGATTTCGAGATTGGGAAGAATATCTCAAGAGTGAATTCCAATCTCATCCAAAAAAAATCCTCACGAGCATACTCTCTGAGAAGCTTCCGCGAAGATTTGCAGAATGATTTATAGAGGAATATTTCCCCCATATTCTGACGACTTTTGTAGGATCAGTATCAAAAATAGACCGAGAAAAAATATCACGATTATTGGGCGAAGGTATTCCTCTTACTCTTCTCGAACGTCGTCCTGGAGATGAATTTGTCACGGCAGGATGAGTCTCGACTGACGAGATTGATCCCCAGACTATGGAGTCAAAAATCAAAAAGAATCTCTACTTTGCAGGAGAGATTCTTAATGTCGATGGATATACGGGAGGATTCTCGCTTCAGATATGCTGGGCGAGTGGGTATGTCGCTGGAAAAGCTATTGTCGAGGAAATATAAATAACCCCCCACTTTCATGAGGGATTCTAGCTATTAACAACCAGCAAGTCCATCTGCAGTACATGGAGTGATAGAGAGCGATCCACTATTATTTGTACTTCATGAATGACTTACTTTTGATCACTCAAGATAGTCATTTATTTTTATAGTCTTCGATGTTCCTTCACCGTTCCAGAGATCCCACTGATACCTCCATTCATTCCACCCAATATTGAGTTCATGGACATTGATTCATCTCTTGGCGAGCATGAGTCCGACATGTTTTGCGAGCATACAGTAGTGAGTGTAGCAATGGATAATAATTCGTTTATCTTTTGGAAGTTTTGCAAATTCAGCAACGATACGAGCTTCTTGTGCTTCAGCATTCACATCATTTGCTATGCCAGGAATATTGATGGCTCATCGGATATGCTCTTGTGCATATTCAGGAGCACTCCTGAGATCGACGATAATTGTGTCGGTGGCTCATTTATCCATTTCTACGCGAAGATCATGTGGACTGACTGCTACAGCATTTTCTACAGTATAATAATCGAGAAAGGGATTGGACTCTGTTTTTGTCCCTATATTCAGGACTCATACGGTTCAGATAATAGCTCCAATAAGAGCAAGAAAAAAAGTTTTCATACAATAAAAAAATGAGAAAAATAAAACACTCGAAAGAAAAATCTTCCAAGTAAAATAATTTCTCCTTCTAGACTTGTATTTTTGTCACTCTTACAAATGGATAGACGAATGGAGCAGGTCATCTATAGGTACTCTTTTTCTCTGAAGAGAATGGAATCTTTGGACTCCAAAGAATAGGTGATTTTGTAGGAGTATCTGTTCCGGATTTTCCCATCGGAATCTGATGAATACTTGTTCCAAGATTGGAAAGAAGTTCACCAGAAGATCGACAAATATATTGTGTCTCACTCACTTTTTCACAGGCAATATTCCAAGTACAGGTATCAGAAACCCCAGAACTTACAATAAAAATTTCCTTTGACTCATTTCAGAGGGCTATCTGTGGACTTATAAGAAAGAGTCCGAAGATACTAAGAAGAAGTGATGTAAGAATTTTAAACATAAACTTTACCTAGTTTATTTTTTAAATGTAAAAAATCAAGAAAGACTACTCGAAAAGTGCCACTTTTTCTCAGATTTCATCACGAAGGGACTTTATTTTCTCTTTTCCAGTATGAACGATAGATGAGTCAACTCGAAGTTTTTTCGCATCAATCTTATCAGGATATTCGAATTGAGAAAGAAGATATTTGATAGCATTGATACGAGAAGCTTCCTTGTCGTCACTATTGATTATCGTCCATGGAGAGTATTCTGTATGGGTTCGAGAGAAATTCTCATATTCAGCTACTGTATAGCGATCCCAGAGCTTTTGAGAGAATTGATCTATAGGGGAAAGTTTGTATTGCTTGAGCGGATTGGTACGACGCTCTTCAAAGCGTGCTGCCTGCTCAGATTTTGATACCGAGAAGTAATATTTTATTATTTTTATTCATGATCAGACGAGCATTTTTTCAAAAAGGGGCACATCTTCCATAAATTTGTCATAATCACCTTTTCCGACGAATCCCATTACAGGCTCAACTCCAGCTCTATTGTACCATGAACGATCAAATAATACTATTTCTCATGCATTTGGTAGATGAGCAATATAACGTTGAAAATACCACTGTGACTTTTCTATATCTGTCGGCTTCATAAGAGCGACTACTCTTGCATAGCGAGGATTGAGCGACTCTGTGAATCGCTTGATATTTCCTCACTTTCCTGCAGCATCTCGACCTTCGAAAATTATGAGAACTTTCTGTCCACTTTCCTGTATATATTTCTGGAGCTTTACAAGCTCAAGTTGGAGTATGAGCATCTCTTCTTCATAGCGAATATCTGATTTTCGCATTGCAATGAGTTGATGCGTTTTTTTCTTATTCGAAGGGAGTTCACTCTGGGCAGCATATCTTTTCTTGTATTTTCTGACAACATCGATGAGAATGATATTTTTCTGGGTCTCTATTCTAAATGCCTCAATCAATGCATCAATATCATCAATAATATCGACAAGTCTACGGTATTCGTCCTTACTAACCTTTCTCACAGCCTCTCATTGAGTTTCGCGAATCGTTTGGAGTTGATTTCGAAGCACCTTGAGATTATCAATATCGCCATCTTTCCTGAGAGTTTTATAAGCATCTTTTGCTTGATCAAAAAATGCATCGAGCGTTTCTTTATTGAGAGTCAGAAGATTATTGAAAATATTGGCAAGAATATTGGTAGGCATAGAAAAAATAAGATATGTCCTAGTGTAGGAGAATGCCCATTTTTTCAAAATCTATGAGAAAATATCGCTCGAAAAAATATGAATTTTAGGCATAATAATGCTTAAAGAATATTTAGGACTTATTAGAGATCTTTAATAAATAATAAGAAAATAGAAATTACTTCAAATATTGCACCTTATTAGCATTATGCTCAGTAAGCGTTTTTCCATAATGGATCACACCATTCATGTCATGAAGATAATAGTAATATGGTGATGGTGCATCAGCAATGACAGCATTCCATGTCTCGAGAGAAATACTGGAAATCGGTGTCGGTATATATCCTTGCTTGTTTCGAGTATTATAGTCATCCTTTTTCCCTATAACAGAAGCGATAAATTCTGGAGTACATTGCTTCTGAGTCTTCGCATATGGATAACATACCGTCGCATCCGCTCACATAGGAATTCATTCTCGAACACGTTTTGCAAGAATATCAGCAACTGTGGCCTTCTCGGCTGGGTTTCGTTCTTCACGTTCGACAATAGATGAGAGAATCAATGTCTCATATGCTTTTTCTCCAAGAGAAATATAAGAAATTCCGATTTTCTTATCAAATTCAGTGAGAAGTCTCTCTATTATCATATAGGAGTCAGCTGTTGGAAGGATACGATAAGTATCAGGATAGAGAAATCCTTCGAGAGAAAGTCTATCTTTGAGAAATAGATATTTCGACTGAAGTGCCGAAAAGTGATCACGAGCAGCGAGAAGAAATGCTCATGCCTCAATAATCTTTTTTTCAGAAAGATAGGCATCAATATCGTAGATATTCCATCATGGAAGAATAGTAATAGTGAGATCTGTCTGTACTGGTTTTGTCAGGACAGTCGAAAATACCTCAGAAAGTGACGTAGTTCTCTCTACTTCGTATGTCCCTGCTTGAATATTCGGAAGTTTTGGAGCAAAATACTTGAGCCAGAGCTTATATTGCCATGTATTGGGAGATGCGTGAAATACATTTGGAATATCACTGAGTGCTATCCCTTTGCTAATAGTATACTTCCCTGCTGGAATTGTCGTTTCTCCTATATTTTTCACAGAAAAATAGAGCATTATTACGAGGGCAAGAATGATGAATATAAAAAGAGGAAAATAGGAAGTTTTCTTTTGTCCCTGTTCTCGATGAATGCGTCTTTGTTGGAATGCCATAGTGAAATATATTATTTAGATCCTGAGCCGAAAGTAGAAAGCTTCTGTATATCATTCTTTGCTCATTCGACTGCTTTGTAGGCACCCTGTACTGATTCTGCAGCTTGTTTTACTTCCGTTGTTTTGGTATCAAGAGTTGTCTTTATTTGATTTGCTCTATTTTTGGTCTCATCAATATAAGGTTTTGCGATATCTTGAGCACTTTGTATGAGAGATTTTGCCTCTATTCCTCCTGATGAGAAATTCTCGAATTCTCATTTGAGGGATCGTATTTTCGTATTGAATTCCCTATTTCCATAGGTATCTGCAAAATTTGGTATAAAGAAAACACCAAGAATGTAGAGTATTCCTACAAGAAAAAGAAAAGCGAATAGACGAGTGAGCATAAAATAGTAGGATATAAAATACTGGAAATATATTCTTATTTTAGAAGATCTTCGATCGATTGAGTTTCTGTAAGACTCTTTTCAATATTCTGTATATCTATATCTTTGATTGCATTTTCACTTTTCTTGATAGCTTTATGGATTATATCTTTTGCGGTATTAGTATTGAGCATATTCTGTTCGATATTAGCAATCTCGGCATGAATATGAGAATTGAGCTGACAGTGTGGGCATGTAATACCAAGGTTGAGGACAGTCTCACCGATTCCGAGAATACGGATTGAGTCGAGCGTTATTCTTCACTGACATCATTGGCAAATATATTGTTCGATTGTTGTTTCGATGATAGTCTTGAGTATTATATAGAGCATTATAGAATTGAAAATCAAATAGAAAATGAAGTTTATTTTGAGACAAGAATATCTTGAACTCTTGAGAGAGTCTCGTCCTTCCCAAGGATATAAGCAAGTTCGAAAGCTCATGGTGAGAATTCTTCACCTGAGAGAGCAATACGGAGTGGCCAGAGAATCTGTCCATTTTTCTTTCCTACCCGTACTATCGCTTCGAGAAATAAAGATTTGAGTGTATCAACTGAATTATAATCAGCAGATTCAAGAAGTGGGAGTGAGAATCGTAATGCTTCTAGTCCATCTTCTTCTGTTTCTATTCTCATCTTTGGATTCACAAGAAGATCTTTTCGTCGAGCTCGTTCTCAGTAGATAAACTTTGTGAGGCCAATATATTCATCGAATCGTTTCATGCGAGTCTGGAGTTCATGTATGACTCGAATATTGAAGTCGTAGTTTCGCTGTGAAAAAATATTCTCATAGAAATCTTTCTCATATTCTTCGAGATATTTTGCGAGACGAGAATGAAGCTCAGCAAGTCCCATTCATTTGATATATTCACCATTCATCCAGTCGAGCTTGATTGGATCAAGGACTGCGCCAGACTTATGAATATCAGTGATTTCAAACTTCTCGATCATTTCATCCATTGTCATAATCTCTTGGTCAGTCTTCGGATTCCAGCCGAGAAGTGAGAGAAAATTCAGGAGTGCTTCTGTAAGGTATCATTTCTTGAGATATTCAGAAACTGAGACATCACCGGTACGTTTTGAGAGCTTCTTCCCATCAGTACCGAGGACATTTGGAAGATGAGCATATTCTGGAAGTGTGATACCAAGAGCCCGTGCGACAAGGACTTGTTTCGGAATAGAGCTAATCCACTCTTCACCGCGCATTACATGAGAAATCTTCATCATATCATCATCAATCACAATCGCACCATGATAGGTCGGAAATCCATCTGACTTGAGGAGGACTTGATCTTCGACTTCACTCGTATTGAATTCTATGCGTCCACGAATAATATCATTGAAGATAATTTTCTCAGCTTTTGGAACTTTGAGTCGGATGGTATATCTCTCTCATTTTTCTATACGTTCTCGTGCTTCTTCGAGAGGAATATGTCGACAATGAGCATCATATCGAGGAGGAAGCTTGAGACTTTCTTGTTCTTTCTTGAGCTCATCGAGTCGCTCAGAACTACAAAAACAATAGTATGCTGTACCATCCTCACACATACCATGAAGTCGTGGAGTATATATATCGAGTCGTTCACTCTGAACATATGGACCATATTTACCACCATGTCGCACACTCTCATCTGGTGAGAGTCCAAGAGAATCAAGGGTATTGAGCATAGCATCTACTGCCCCTTCGACAAGACGAGTCCTATCAGTATCTTCGATACGAACAAGAAATTGCCCCTTATTGTGACGAGCCCAGAGAAAACAATAGAGAGCAGTTCTTAGATTTCAAATATGTATGTAGCCTGTGGGAGAAGGCGCGAGTCGAGTACGAATAGTCATAGGGAATTTTATAATGGGAATTTATGTTTATATCGGGCTAGAATGATTCCTACTATAGGAAAAAATGGAAAAAATGCAAAGGAAAAGCCTCACAAGAAAGAAAATAATTCGTGATATTTTGCTTTTTTTTGCTTCTTCTTATAATGCTTCTTATGAAGCTCATATATCGCATACCGATTATTACAGGTATTATCCTGATACTCACAGCATGAGTAAATGTTCTTGCATTTCAATACTTTTCTGAGCGATATTTTGTCCCATATGTCGATGAGCTCGCATCTTCTGTAGAAGATGCTCCTGATCCAGCTCGGATACAAGCACTCCTACAGATTGGAAAATTAAATCAGAAAGATCAAAAAGAATATCTTGCTATATTTTCTGAGCTTGCGAATCTTTCAGAATCAATCTCGAATATCTCAAAAAATCCAGAATTGTATATGTCAAATCGGACATCATCTGGAGATTCGATGATTAGTATTCCTCTTTTGAATAAAGGAAAAAATGGCTTTCTCTGATTTAATTTTCGCTCTATTGGTGAAGATACGCCAGAATGAAGATTCACGACAAGCACATTCAAATGAATCCTTTTTACGAATATTGTATGGGTTCTTCTTATTCTTATTGGGTACCTCTTCTGGATACAGTCTATCTTCCGACCTATATGAATAGTGACTGATACCATAGAAAATATCATTCATAGAAAGCGCTATGTAAATATCCGCTATAATGGAAAGAATGAATTTACACCACTTATCTCTACTATCAATACACTTCATAAGTCTCTTTCTATTCAGGAAAAGATCCGATCTGACTTCCTCGCTGATCTCTCTCATGAGATCAGGACACCAATTACAGCGGTAAAGTGTTATCTCGAATGAATAGAAGATGGTGTCATAAAGCTCGATCAACAGACAATTGTACTTCTCCAGACTGAGCTTACAAGACTTGCTACTATTACAGAAAAAATCATGGAATACGAGCACCTTACTCATGATATATTCTCTGATGTGAAAGTAGAAAGATTTGATGTCAAGAATATAATCACTCAGCTCATCGAAGAATATCGACCGCAACTTCTCAAAACAAAACAATCTATCAACATAAAAATTCTTGACGCGAAATTTCTCATAAGCATGGATAAGAGCATGTGCATACAAATGCTTCATAATATTTTCTCGAACTTCATCAAATATGCAGGAGAAAGTACAATCCTCACTATCAATATTATTCGATGAGATGATATGTATATATTTACCTTTGAAGATAATGGTATCGGTGTTCCTACCGAAGAGCTTGCCTTCGTCAAGGAAAAATTCTACCGCGTAGATAAGGGGCGTAATCAGAGTAAGAATATATGAAGTATGGGTATAGGTCTCTCGATCATAGATACTATCGCTCGGCTCCATCATGGAAGTTGTATTATCGAAAAATGAGAAAAATGAGGATTTAGGGTGAAGGTGATGGTGAAGCGGTAAGAGTTTCTAAAATACCAACACAAATTCCCCTTTTACCTTCCCTTCTCACTGAAAGTATTCTCTCACTTCAGTGATTGTTCCACGCTTAAATTCCTCGAACTTTTTTGTGATCTCTCGACCGACGACAATATGATGATCTCATCATAGATATTCCCCAAGCTCTGCAAGCGTTTTTTCTATACGATGGACGCTCTCGTAGACAACGACCGTATATTCTTTATTTACGAGAGACTTGAGCATTGTCTGACGTCATTTCTTGACTGGAAGAAATCAGAGATAGAGATATTGATGACAATCTATTCCACTTGCGACAAGTGCTGAGAGTACGGCTGATGCACCAGGAATAGGAACCACGGTAATTCCCACTTCGATGGCTCGACGAATAAGGACAAATCCTGGATCAGAAATTCCTGGAGTTCCAGCATCAGAAACGAGTGCAACATGTTTTCATTCCTGGAGAAGTTCGATAATCTTTTCCATTTTTGAGAATCCAGAATAAGAATGAAATGAAAGAAGCCTTCCTCCATTTTCGATATTATAATACCCAAGAAGTTGCCCAGTGACACGAGTATCTTCACAGGCAATATAGTCGGCTTCCTTGAGTATTCTGAGTGCTCGAAGTGTGATATCTTCGAGATTACCAATGGGAGTGGAGACGATGGAAAGCATAGATATATGTTATTCGGAATATTTCCTTTTCCAAATTGATTTATATTTTTTCTGAAGACATTTCAATAGAAAGTCAGCTCAAATAGGTCTTTCTGCAATACTTCTTTCCATAATAATATATTCAATATCTGGATACCTTAGGTGTGTATATATAATTGCGAGAATATCATTATCAGAAGGATTCCGGAAAATAAATCCACGAACCTCTCACGTTTCGAAAGAAGAGGTGGCAAAATGAGTACGAAGAAGTGCTCAATCTTTCCATAATTCATCAGGATTTAGAAATGAAAATTCATTTTTATTTTTTCATTTCTTTCATGTACTTATAGACATTACTCTTCTTTCTAAATCTGATGGATTTATATATACGAGTCTTTGTTGTTCGACAAGGGTAATGACATTATGACACACATCAGAAACTAATTGGAGGCTTTTCTTGCCATGCAATTTCTGAATCTTGAGAACCTGGATTGATTCTTCCAGCTTACCTGTATCTCAATGAAATCT
>JAVHOR010000093.1:0-2080 GCA_036170175.1 Patescibacteria group bacterium
ATCGAAGAGAAGTGAGTCACTTATTGCAGAGCTTGATACAAATATCTGAGCACTGGAAGAGATGATTGGGAAGATGGGATAGAGATTTTTGTATTTCCTCATTTTTCCATATAATACACCTATGCAACTTCCTCCCCTTGATATTCTTCTCACAAAAATAGATTCGCTTCTCGAAAATATTGCTTCTCGAAAGCCCCTTTCGACATGAGAACTTCGAGAGCTCAGCAAGAGTCTTCGTGTAATGGAAGTCTACAATTCGAATGCTATAGAAGGGAATACCCTCACTCTTGGTGAGACGAAGCTCGTCATCGAAGATGGAATCACGATCTGAGGAAAAACTATTCGTGAAATGCACGAGGCTGAGAATCTTGCGAAAGCAATCGATGAGCTCCTTATAGGAAAGCTCGATATTTCTGAAGATACTCTCCTCACACTCCATAAGTTCATCATGAAAAATATCGATGATGAAAATGCTGGAAAATATCGAAAAATCCAAGTCTATGTCTCATGAGATGATACAAAGCCACCAAAAGCGAGTGAAGTCGGTAAACTCATGAGTGAGCTCATAGGCTGGTATGTTCAGTCACTCACGAGGACGAAACAATCCAGCAATAAGAGACTCCATCCGACACTTCTCGCAAGTGAATTTCACTACCGTTTTGTGAAAATCCATCCATTTGTCGATGGTAATGGTCGGACCGCACGACTCCTTGCAAATATTATTCTCATGAGTTATGGATATCCGATGATTATTATCCCTGTCGTTCGTCGTATGGACTATATCAGTTCTCTTCATTCTCTCACGGGAAATCAGACAAAATTCCAGAATTTCTATGCAGATATCGTTCATGAAAATCTTCGAGATTATATACGAATGATAAGTGAATAATATTCTTGCAAAAATCTCACAATAAAGATATGATAAGAATCATATAATTAATCATAAAATATGGAAAATATGGAATTGAACAAGCAAGAGAAAAAGGAACTCGAAAAGAGGGGGTTTTATGTGAAAGAAGTGACAAACTGATGGAACTTTATGTTAAATATTGTATTGTCAATACTGTTGTTTTCTCTAGCTTTTACTATCCTTATATTTCCAGCATTTATTCTATGAATGCTATTAACGCTTCCTTATTGATTCATATGAGCATATTTATGATTTTTCTATGAAATAGATCCAGATATTACATCAATATATTTTGCATCATGAATCTTGGGAATCTTTACGATAATATATATCATTTCCTTATTCCGATATATATGGAATTTTTCTATTGCTGAAAGAGTATTTTTTTTATATGATCAAATTCTCTGGTGTTGAAAAATTAAAGAAAGAAATTCATTTTCTAATAAATATTTACTTAAAATTGATTTCTTTAAATGACTCTTAACTAAATTAGTTAATCACACTAACAAGGAATCTTGAGATATGGATATCATTACAAAGATACTATCGATAATAGTATTTTCTCTTATCTTCTGAACTACATTTCTTTTCATATTATGAATAATATTCTTTGTTCTTCATAAAATACTCTATCTTGCTCTACTATTTTATATAGTTATATTAATCTCATTCTGGATATTACCATTTCTTATTCGTTCATTTATACCGACATATCAATATTGATATGTCGGTATAAAGATCCAAAAACTCACTCCACAGATCGAAGAACAAAGTCAAAAAATTCAATCAGAATTCGAGAAAGATATGAATTTTTCTATTTTGCATTCTGGATTCGAGAAGCTCTCATCGACATTCTCAGAGATAGTTTCTCTTGTATTGAAGCTCGAGCGAGTCGAGGCACGAGCGAATAAATGAAATCTCTTTGATAGTGAGAAATATATCAATTCTCTCAGATCAGATATCGTCACTCCACTCTCATCACTTCAGATATTTCTCGAGAATCAAAAAGTCGAACTCGAGAAGTCACAAAAAGAACTCTCACGGGTGAGAGTATGAGGAAGTGAAGAATCAGGAAATACAGAGCTCGCATCCAAGAGAAGTGAATCACTTATTGCAGAGCTTGATATGAATATCTGAGCACTCAGTGAGATGATCGGGAAGATGGAAAAT
>JAVHOR010000094.1:0-2061 GCA_036170175.1 Patescibacteria group bacterium
CGATACAGTGAAGACTACATCACAGAGTGCTATAGAGAGTCTCAAAAAGCTTGGGATTAAGGTCTTTATGATTACGGGAGACAATACTCGTACGGCAGAGGCTATCGGGCGACAGCTCGGTATCGATAATATCCTTGCAGAAGTCCTTCCAGAAAATAAAGCACTCGAAGTGAAGAAACTTCAGCAAGAGGGATATATCGTCGCTATGGTTGGTGATGGAATCAATGATTCTCCAGCTCTTGTCCAAGCCGATCTCGGAATTGCCATGGGAAGTGGTGCAGATGTAGCGATGGAATCAGGACAGATGATCATCATGAAAAATGACTTGAATGATGTTCTTACTGCAATAAAGCTCAGTAAAGAAACCGTAGGAAAAATCAAACAAAATATGTTCTTTGCACTTTTCTATAATGTGCTTGGAATTCCTGTCGCTGCTGGAGTATTTGCAACACTTGGACTTGTACTCAAGCCTGAACTTGCAGGTCTTGCTATGGCACTTTCTTCCGTTTCAGTCGTGACCAATTCCCTTCTCCTGAAGAATTTCCATCCGAAAAAGATGAATATCCTTTCGAAAATTGCTCCAATATTTATGACAGTATTTTTCGTATTTCTCTTCTGGGAATTTTCCCAATTTTCTGGAACAGTGAATGGAACACAGTCATATACAATCCATTCTCCTGGACTTGTAAGTGATATTCACGACTATCTCTCTCGTACTCGGATCAAGATCGGATTCGATGGAAATAAGTTTCCAAAGATTATGACTGACGCGAGCACACTCCCAGCCGAACTTCGACTCAAGAGTGGAACACCCGACTATACCAATAATGGCATCGTTCTTGGATATAATGAAGCCAATATGATGATTCGAGAATGACTCATCAAGTGAGTCGGATCCGAGATTCCTGGTTTTTTTGGACTGACAAAAATACGAATTACTGGTATTCTCGAATCGACCAATACATTTCTCGATGATACGCATATCATGAGTCCTGAAACCTTTACGAGTATAAAGCTCGGGGAAGATCTCATGATCACAGAGTCTCCTACCTGAGATCTCAGCTTCTATTATCTCTATGATGCGACGAATATTCCTGTGCAGTTTAGCTCACTTATCAATCCGAAAAAAACAGAATTTACTATCGATAATAAAATCTATCTTCCTGTGTATATCGGATATACCGATGCAGAAGAGATGCTCACATGAAAAGAGTTCACAAAAATCTGAGACAAACTCGAAGATGAAGATGGAAGTAATCTTATCGTCATGGGACTTCCAAAAAAGACCTATACCATGCTCGATATGATGCACTTCGTACCAAAAGCATTTCGAGAAAACCTCAAAAAAAGTTCAGAAGAGTCTATAAAGACAGGAAGTGGAGCGTAAGGCATAGAGCTTACTACCCTCCCTTTTGCTTGACTTATTTCAAAAGATATTAATATGACTCGTACTTAACCATTACTTTATGAAGAAAATATTTGTTGTTGGAATTATTTTTACATATTTATTTCTTATAGGATGTTCAAGACAATCCATCGCTCCTGAAAAAAGAAATACAACTAAGATTAATATCCAAAGCTGAACCGCATTACATGAGAATGTTGCATCATCTCCTATTCTGAATGAACAAAAAAATAAAGAAGGTACTTGACTTATAATAGAGCCAATTCACTTTCAGACGTTACGATCACAATATAACTTAAAAACCGTGGAAGGGAGACAATCCTACTATGACTATCTCATTACACAAGAAACCTCCTACATATTTACTGATTTGGATTGGGTTATCTCTCGAGAAGATCCTGATGAATTATGAATAGTTGTTGACGCGCTTGGATACACTCTTCGTAATGGATGAACACAAGCTGATTATACTGAATTATTTCAACGACTCTATCAAGAGAGTCAGGGCATACAAAATCGACTCTATATTATTGGTATTTTGCAAAGTGCAGCAACGCCTGAAGCTACTAAGTTGCTTCTTGAATACATACAATCAGTGGAATGAGGACATATTCCAAAAAATGCAAACAATGATAGCCTTTTTAAGGCAAGTCTGG
>JAVHOR010000095.1:0-2856 GCA_036170175.1 Patescibacteria group bacterium
CTGCGAATCTCGACTATGAACGTGCAGCAGAGATACGAGATGAACTCATGAGCGTAAGGAAGAAGAGATAGTTCTGATAAAGCAAAAATCTCCAGAAACTTCTGGAGGTTTTTGCTTTATTGATATCTATGCTCTAGTAGCAAGAGCAGCAGCACACAGAGCTCGTACATCATCTGTAATAATTGCTACTTCATGTGGTCGAGCGAAATATTCTGGACTCATTCATGCCGTACTTTCGCTATGAGCTTGGGCACGTAATTGATCTCTGGATATTACATCAACAATAGATGCTCCATTTCCTACAGCAAATCCAGCATCAACATTACCGTTTCTTCCAAGATCATGAATTCAAGACATAAAAAATAAAAGTTAAGAATATAAGAAACAAAATTTACTTCACGACTCGTGTCACACTATAGTTATTGAGATAACTTGAGAGAAGTGGTGGTGGATTCACGAGAGCACGATTGGAGTATGAGAGAATCACTCCTGTCGTGATAATATCATAAGCACTTGTACCTCGTACATAGAGACGTGTATCGAAGAGTGGCTTCGCATTTCCATACATACTTCCATTCAAGCGGAGAATATTTGTGGTAGTTTGGTTACTCACTGACTGAAATGATCATCCTATCGTATTCATAGGAATGGTTACATAAACTCATGCAAGATTAGTGACGCCCTTATCGACGATGATATTTCCGCCCTTTACGATAAATGCCCAGCTCGCACTCGTATCAGCATATCCGAGATTACATTTGATGATAAGATCCCCATTTTCTACAATGACGGTACGAACTCCAGAAAGAGAAAGAATACCATTCGCACAATTCTCGATTATGAGGTTACCATTCTTCAGTGCGAGAATATTCTTGTTTCCATTGACTGCAAGCATTTCGAGATCAGCAAGAGTAGAAATATTTCTATTCCCAGAATTGAGAATATTAAGATTAATATCTGCAGTACTGGCAGTCGATGAAGTATTCGTCGTAGTCGTAGTCGTTCCAAGCCCACTGATACTCTCAGAGAATCCTGAGAGAAACACAGCAAGGGCACTTGTCGACTGGAGATACGATGCCAAACTTCTATTGACTGTACTCGATGTCGCACCGACTCGTGCGCCAGAAACATGCGTATTGAGAGAAACAAGTGGAATATCTTCATGTGTTGATTCACTAATGTTTTTAAGACTTATCTTTCCTTCTTCACCGATAGAACTCGTTGCGAAAAATGCATCTTTCAGAGTCGAATATCATCCTGCAGGTTTACTATATGATTGTGCTCATCGAAAGAGTGTGACATTATTTGGAGCTGTTGAGCTATATCCAGAATACCCTGTTGCCGATGTTTTTATCTGAAAATCTCCCCGTCCAATAAGAACATATTGTGTTGTGCTTCCATAAGGAGTAAATTTATAGGCATCACTTACAAGGTTTCCAAATTGCGTACAGATTCTTGTGTGATTGATTCCAATTCCTGTCGAATCGAGACATATCGACTTATTGGCCTCGACAATAAGGGGAATAACATATTGTGTCTTGATACCAAATCCTACTGTATCAGCAAGTGTAAATGCTCGAGTACCAGCACCGAGAACCATACGATTCTCTTCGAATCGGATCTTTCCCACTTCGCCATCGAGCCAAGAATATCCAAGACGGGCATGAGAAAGTGTAGGAATATTCATCCAGATATCAATGAAAGGATTGGCTCCTGGATTGGTCCATATCTTGAGCTTACATGAAGTAGAACAAAGAGAGTCTGGCGCATCACTATTTCCACTTCCGAGATCACACTCTTCTCAGGAAGAAGATCCAAGGACTCAATCCCCACAGGATCCACCACCACCTCAGCCACCGCCTCCTCCTCCTCCTCCTCCGCAAGAGAGTGATTGTGCTTGGCAAAGAGCAAGTCATACAGCATCGGCAGGATAACAAAGTGCTGCAGGAATTCCTGCATTTGTACATGCAATCATGCTATTATAATTTGCACATGATGCAACGCCATTGACACAAATCTTTCCGATATTTGAAGATCCTCCGACTCCACCTCTCGTACTTGCTACGACACTACAGCTTCCTGCAAATGATCATGAGAATATTACACTTGGATTGGTCCTATCTCGTACACCACAACTTACAGTCTGTGATGTAGAATATGCATTTGGTGCATTACATACTCGTGTAGATGATCCTGTCCATACTGCCGTCGTATCACTTCCACCACAAGAAATATTGTATTCGAGATTGGCCGGAAGACCGAGAGCTCATGTCGCACTACATGAATAAGTAATTGCAGCATTTGGATCAAGATTCGTGATGACTTGACTTGGTGTGATGGTAGAACACAATGGAATATTGGTCAGAGGAATTCCGACACCTATATATGCCACATCTGTATTATTCGCAGGATTGGTATCTCATGGATTCGCAACTGTCGAAGTATTGGTAAAATATCCTGTCGCTGTTGATGTCGTCGCTACTATCGTAATATCAGGAAATGTCTGAGTATTGAGAATAGCATCAGTACTTGTACAAGAAATAGCATTTCCTACTCGAGAACATGTCCATCCAGTACCGCTGACTCCTGTAACACTTACTCCAGCAGGAGCTGGTCCTGGATCAGTGACTGTTGTCGTTCCATTCACCGTCGCTGCACCATTGTTTGTGACACGGACAATATAAGTAAATACTGTCCCTGTTCCAATATTGACTGCTGCTGCTTGTGTCTGGGCATCATTGGCTATACTATTTACATATTTCTTAATAGAAAGATCAAAATTTGTCACATTGGTATCGTAGCTTGCACTACAATCACCTCCGACTGCTGATCCATTACAAGACCAATTGTAGGTTG
>JAVHOR010000095.1:2956-9715 GCA_036170175.1 Patescibacteria group bacterium
CCTCATGCTGGACAGAGTCCAGGAGTAGAGGCAGTTATTGGAGATGATTGAGGTCAAGTGCGGGTTCATGGAACACAGGCAACAGTTGAAGTATCAAAACTTGCACTACAATCACCTCCGACTGCTGATCCATTACAAGACCAATTGTAGGTTGTGAGAGTTCCTACAGTATTTGCTGTGAATCATCCGACTGCTCCTCATGCTGGACAGAGTCCAGGAGTAGAGGCAGTTATTGGAGATGATTGAGGTCCTGTGGTTGTACCTGGAGTACAAGCTGAGGGTGTGACTATCTTATCACAGGTTACACTACATTTTCCTGTTTGTCCATTCTGAGCTCCATCGTCACAGACTTCACCGGCAGAGGAGTCAATAGTACCATCACCACACCATGAGATTTGATAATATTTACATTCTCTATGTGTCTGCCCTGCTCACCATGCTCAGTTTATTTTCTGACTAAATGTCACATCATATTTGATAACAAGGTTGTCATTACTTCGTACTGGAGGATGACTATCTATACTATATGTTGAACTATTAATAATTCTTCCTGTCTCTCCTGGATTCCAGATATGACTATCTGATACAAGACTTGATTCCGAAAAGGAAGGAGGTGTTCCATAATTATATTGTGGATTGAATGACCAACCGACAAGATTTACAAATACAGGATTTCCAGTCTGGTTCGTCATATCATCAAAAAAATTGAATGCATTCCCCGCTCTGAGTGTTCCATAGAAGTTCTCATCACACCCTGCGGCGGAAGCGATCTGTGAATGAGTAAAGAAGAGAAGACTTAATGCTATAGGGAGAATAAATTTTTTCATAAGAAAGAAGGTAAAAGGCAAAAATATCAATTTATTTATTGGGGTGTATTTTTATATGTACTTCCGGAGGCTATAACAGTGCCTTTCTCATTTGATATTTGTCAGGTATATTCTTTTGACGTACCTATGACGGTAGCACCAGGAATTTCCACCTTAACTGGAATCTCTACTTTAGGTGGGAGTGGTGTTGGTGTAATTTCCTGGCTACATGAACTCAGAAGACTTGTAGCGAAGAATGCAATCATGAGAGAAAATCGTAACATAGAAAGAGAAAGGTTAATTATTTTTTGTATGCTACAATATTCGCAGTTTCTGCAATAAATATGACTGCTGGAGCGGCTGAATTAGCAAACTTAATGGCAATACTTGATCCATCAGTTGCAGCTACAATTGTCTCAATTGGAGGAATTTTTCCAGTACTTCAAAAATATTGAGCGAGAGTCTGTCCTGGTGCAAGTCGGAAAGTACCTCCACCTGCGAGTGTGATGACATTATTTTGTGTATTCACAACTCATACTGGAGTACCATTGATAAGAATTGTAGCTGTTGTTTCACCTGGTCTTGTAGTGATTGTTGTTACTTCACCTGGTCTTGTAGTGACGGTTCATGGAGTACCTTTTTTCTCAAGAAAATGCCCGAGTGCTCATAATACACTTATACCAAGAGCACTTTGTCGAGTCTGAACATTTGGGATATCGAGTGCAGCTGAGGCATCCATAGTTGCAGCAATTTCGATTCATTGCTTGACTGGAGGTTTTCCTGATCGAGAAAGCTCGAATGCTGGATATCCAATTGCATACGTAGCATTGAGACAGACATTCCCTGCAACTTTGGCTCGTGCTTCTAAGAACTTTGTTTCTTTTCAGTCCTGGAGCTTAAGTCATGAAACCCCGAGATCATCCACTTTTCATGAGATAAGAAAATTTTCATAGTCTCAATTTCCTATTACTTTATCTACTCCATTTTCCTTCAGGAAACTATTGAGCTTCTTCAGTTGATTTTCGATACCTCGAGATTCATGTGAAGATTTCAAAAGTCCAGTAATAATCTGACTTTTACGATCTGTATCAGTTATAAATACTACTTTATCACTTACTTGGAATGATCCATCATTTACTGAAGGTCTATGGAGAGAATTTGATTTCTTCTCATCAAGTGGAGTCATGAGTTGTACGCTTGTGATCTCCTGTCCAGGAATAATTTCTGAGATTTGTCTTCAATCGTAATTTCCAGTCACACGAAAATCCTTCTCATCAGATGGCTTTGGAAATCCAGACTTATCTGCCAAGCGTCCTTCTGCAGCAATGACAGCCTTTGTACGAACCGTATCATATGCTGGATTTTTTTGAGCTCGTGACTCTTTATTCCCTGACATGAATGTATCCCAAATAGTTGCATTTGCATCAAAATCTTCTTGAAGCTGTTTTATATAAATTGTATATTTCTTATATATTTCAGATAACTTAGGATTGTTTTTATATTTAAGACTCAGTGCTTCATATTTTATTCCAAGTCTACCCAATTCGTTTTTTGCAGCGTCCATATCACCTCTTGAAACATTTTTTGCAAGTGTTGCAAACTCGCTCTGATGCCCTACAATATCATAGAGAACTTGTGGAATATTTTTATCTGATTTTTCTGTATACATTTGCTTATCACGAAGGTTCGGAATATTTCATATTTCTTGTTTTCTGAAGAGATCACCCTGAGGCAGGATAGATGCTCAATCCACGCTCTTTGGCTGGAGTTTTCTCTCTGAAAATGTAACTCTATATTTTCCATTCACATCTGAGAAAGACATATCAGCAACAGTATCTCGACTGACTGAATATACACCATTTTCTACTTTCGCATCTTGAACTACAACCTCAATTGGCTCAGGATCACCATTAAGACGTACTGTCGCTGGAATAGTATGGACCCATTTCCCTCCCTTTTTTTCGATAGACACTCCTGCTTGGGTAAGTTCATCCGAAGAGACTACTCGTCTCACAGTATTTCGTTCTGCTTCATTAGCAGGTCATTCTCATGTCTTTTGGGCTTTTACAATGACTTCATCACGACCTGCTCCGATAAAAAGAAGACCAATATTTGCTTGCAAATTTGATCCTTCGGCTTTGTATCCTTTATCAAGAATATACGATTGAATAAGGGCTTTTTTTATCGTTTCCATTCCAGCTGATGTTTTCATGTCCACTCATGCGGCTTGTGCAAATTTGATAGACCCAGGATAGATCTCTACGAGACCTATACTATCAAGCTTCATCACACTATCAGCATATTCTAGAATTTCTTTTTTGTAATTCGCAACTCGCTCTTCTCCAAAAGTGAGACTAAGCTTTCGTCCGAGAAATGCTTCTTTGATCCAATCGAGTCCATTGCCAAGACGATGAAGAAGTGTTGGATCGGCATCTTTCTTGATCTGATCCATAATATCTTGAGCTTCTACATTATGTGCTTCATGACCAGCTGCGATTACGCCACCACTTACGACTCCAACTCCTGCTGTAATAAGTGCCCCAGCAATGTTTTGGACCATAGGTGAGACACCTTCCAAAGATGATGACTTAATCTCAAGAGGTTTTCCATTATTTTTTCTCACCTGTGCTGAAATAGCTCTCATAAATTCTTCTGTTCTTCCATAGAGGAGGGCATAGAGTCAAGCATTTCCTGCACCAAGCTGCCCAAGAAAAAGAAGTGATAAATTCACTTTTTCTTGAAATAATTTCATATCAAGAGGATTTCCTGGGGCTTCACCTACAATACGAGTATAAATCTCCTCGCGTGTTTCTCATGTCTCTAAAGTCGCTCGTGAAAGAGCTTTTTCGAAATCTTTTTCAGAAAATATATATTTTTCTCACTTTGTATCCACGCTTGCTGGCTTGAGTGCTCCACTCGATGAAACCATTGGAGCAACTGCTGGAACAGCAGCAGCTGTAGCAGCAGCTGTAGCGACTTGAATCTTACTCGCTTCCACTCAATATTTCTCTACACTTACTTTTATCTCTTCATATATCTTCTTATCTGCATTATTGAGACTGATAGCATCATCGAGCATTGCAATAATAGTATCCTTCTTGGAACTATCAAGAGTATAGATTTCTCGGAACTGTGATTCAAGTCATTTTCCTGTAAAAAAACTTCACCGAAGGATTCTTGCGCTTACTATTGTATCTTTATAGCTTTTTGCTTCCTCCATAAGACCCTTAGCTTTTCAGATAAGTTCATCAATTTGAGGAGAATTTTGGATATTTTCTCATATAGGAGCTTGTTGATCAAGTACGATACCCCACTTCACCCCACTTTTTCCGAGATTTTTGATACCGATGATAGTAAACATAGAAAGAAAATTAAGATATAAGGAGCGATTTCTCGCTTATCCTTCATACCATATCACATTTATTTGTTTTTTACAAAAATTCACCTATTTTTCCAAAAGAATCGTATTCCAAATTACTTTAGGAAAAATATATATTTTGTCAATAGCAATTCCCTTCATTCACGGAAAACTCACAAAAAAATACCAATTCATGTGAATTGGTATTTTTGATAATTATCTTAGAGAGAGATTATATTCTTCTGCGAAGCGTGAACATAAGTCCAAATGCAATGAAGAATGCTGCAGCAATCAGAAGAAGTGTCTCTGGTCCTGTCTCAGTCTTTGTCATTTCTTTTGGTGGAA
Source organism: Patescibacteria group bacterium (assembly GCA_036170175.1). GTDB lineage: Bacteria > Patescibacteriota > Gracilibacteria > BD1-5 > UBA2023 > JAGOMW01. The sequence continues at coordinate 7,466 of JAVHOR010000095.1, forward strand.
CGACTTTCACTGGAGCAGGAGTCACAGGAGCCACTACTACAGGAGCATCGAGCTTATAGGCGACACACTCATTGTGAGTACTTGCCGTACTTTCTTCTGCTGTCTGAAGATTGATGGAATGAGAAATAAGTGGGAACTTGAGCATTCCGACCATATCACCATTCTTTTTATCCGTCTTATCGAGAGTATATCCCGCACCAATATCGGCATCGAGAAATTTTACCTTTGTAGCTGGAGAGAGAGTGAAGCTTGATTTTGCTCCAGTTCCTGCAGTTGTCCATATTACATCACTTGAATACTTCCAGACTCCTGCTTCACTTGCTGGAGTTGTCGTCCATGTCGAATTCCCGAATTTTACCATATTTGGCGTCTTTTGCTCATCCTTATAGGCAATGAGAACATTCACAGTAGGGTTGGTCCATGAGTCAAAGAGACCTGTGATACGAGTCCCCACCTTGACACTACCACCATCAAAACACTGATCACAACTATTGACAGTAAATGCAGAATTTGAATTACAGTTTACTGTTTTGTATTCACCGAGAGAAGAACCGGCAGAAGGAGAAACAACTGGAGCTGATTGGAGAGCTGGATCTGGAGGATTCACTGGAGCATCACCCGTTGCTGCTGAGAGAGAGCTGATAGGAGCCATCATCATGACAGCAATCATACAGAGAGAGAGAGATCTCATAAGTAAGAAGAGATAAGATATAAATATACAAGGGGCATCATATGCCCGTGAGAAAGTTTGTCAAAAAAAAGCTTGTATAAAGGGTTATTTTGAATACACTATTTGTACATTTGTATTCTAATTAATCTAGCACTATGCTTACAAATCTTCAACAAGAGCTTTCCAAAGCTACGGAACACTATAAGAATGAGCTTGCGAAACTCCAGGCTTGACGGGCGAACCCTGCAATCGTCGAAGGTGTCTTCGTCATGGCATATGGAAGTAGTCAACCCCTCAGAAACGTCGCTGCAGTATCGACTCTTGACTCTCAGACAATATCTATTCAGCCTTGGGATAAGTCGATTATCCGAGATATCGAAAAAGGAATATGTGATGCGAATCTTGGCCTTAACCCAAATAATAATGGGGAAATGCTTATGATCAATATACCACCTCTGACTGAAGAACGGCGTCGTGATCTCGCAAAGATAGCCAATAAAATGGCTGAGGAAGGAAAAGTCTCGATTCGCAATATTCGGCAAGACTTCAAGAAAAAACTTGATATCGCAAAATCTGAAAAGACTCAAAGTGAAGATATTATAAAAGGGTTTGAAGCTGATCTTCAGAAAGCTATTGACCTCGCTATCAAAGAGATCGATGTACTTCTCGAACATAAAGAGGAAGAAATTATGAAGGTATAAGAATATTAGTAAACTCGTCACTAGTAGGCTAGATTTCTAGCATGATTTTTCCAATCCCATCTGTCACTTCAACGCTAATTTTCAATTCTCATTGTACCTCTCTCCTATTCCACATACGACTGCTGCTCTTTTTCTCTCTGGAAAATGGGCTCGAGACCATGAGAAAATTGTCATCGTCACTGATAACCGAAAAGTCTATCAAGAAATAATTTCTCTTGGATCAGCGATTCTCGAGAAAGAAATCCTCGCACTCTCTCATCCTGGAGAGCTTTTTTGTCTCGAAGAAAAGGAGAAATGAATATTTCTTGTCCATACAGACATTCTTCGCATAGAGGGAAATCTGGAAGAAAATCGGAGAAAATACACAAAAAGCTGGTCACTCAATGAGACAATATCACCATGAACACTCATCGAATGACTCCTCTCTCTTGGCTATTCGCAAGCGACACACCCAGGAGAATCTCTGACGTATCGTCGTGATGGCTCTATCATCAGGATCTGGCGGGATATGAGTGAATATATGATCGAATATTTCGATGATACGATCGAAAGTATTATCGAAAAGGTTGGCGACCAGGTCCATCATAGAAAAAAACTTATCCTCCCATCAGAAATCCCATTTGCTCCTCCAACTCTGGTAAAGATCAATAAAGAGATTCTCTCTCTTTTCTCATCGTGGAGTGGCATTCTCATATCTTGCGAATTTTTGCAAGAACGGGAAGAACTCTCTTGAAGATTCATTGATACACTCGAGCTCTCATCTCTTTCTCTCGAATGAAGTGAGAAGCTTACTCTCGAAGAGCTTCATATCGAAGATCTCGAGGGACTTCGTACGATTCTCTCATCATATTCGTCGCCTCTCATTATCACGAAATATGC
>JAVHOR010000096.1:0-9691 GCA_036170175.1 Patescibacteria group bacterium
GCATGGAGCTTGTCCATCTCTGCTCGTACGACTTTTTCTGGAGCATTGGAGACGAAGGCATTGTTTCCGAGTTTTTCCTTGAGTGTACGGATATAATCTTTTTTCTCTTGTATCTGTCCCCTGAGTCGTGTTCGTTCTTCCTCTATTTTAGAGTGATCGATCGAAGCATCGACATAGATATCAATACCATTGGTAATACCATAGGCATATCCTGTAAGTCTCTGATTTCTCTCTGCAAGATTGACACTTGATGCTCGAGTGAGTCCCATGATAAGATGAGAATTTTCCTCAAGTGAGTCACGATAGATAATAGGAGCCCCAAGAATAACATCACGAAGCTCTCCATGCTTGATACCTGATTCTGCACGAATATTGCGTATAGTACGAACTACTTCAAATATACGAGTCATCTCATCTTCACTTGATCCTTCTTTTGTGAGTGTCGTCACTGGCCATTCTCCAGTAATAAGAATTTCTCCTCCAGTGAGGAGTCCGTAGAGCATCTCAGTGATATGAGGAATATAAGGGTGGAGAAGAGCAACGATATCGAGCATAACAAGGCTCATCACATCCTTTCAGAGAGTACTGTTATCTTTTTCTATTTTGTAGGCTTCGATAGCGAAATCGGCGAAATCATCTCGAATAAATGAGAGGAGATCCATACCACTCGATGAGAAACTATATTCTTCCATACCGCTTGTCATATCCTCGATCGTGTTTGCGAGACGCGAAAGTATCCAGCGTTCATAAGGAAGAAGAGCATCTCTCTTTTCGAGTATTCGTTTTTCGATCGTATTTCTCTCTTCGGATATATCTCCGATATTCATAGAGACAAATCGTACAATATTCCAAAGCTTATTGAGAAAAAGACCATATTCTTCGACACTCTTTTTTGAGAAATTGAGATTGTTTCCTGGAGTATTTCCGAGGATAAGAGAGAGTCTGAGAGCATCAGCAGAATATTCGTCAATAATAGAGAGTGGATCTATGACATTCCCCCAGCTTTTACTCATTTTTCGTCCATTCTCATCGAGGATGAGTCCATGAAGATAAATAGTATCAAATGGCGTCTCTCCAGTGAATTCATATCCCATGAGAAGCATACGAATTACCCAGAAGAAAAGGATATCATGACCAGTTTCTAGGACATTTGCCCTGTAGTATTTCTTGAAAAATTCACCAGAGTCTTCTATAGTCCAATCAAGAATAGAGAAGGGCCAGAGACCACTTGAGAACCATGTATCGAGGACATCTTCATCTCTTCTAAGGTCGGATTCTGAAATACTTGCTCTTCGAGCTTGCCCCTGTGATACTCATTCATCTAGCTCAAGTTTGCTATTATAGTTCTCCACTATTTTTCATATATCTCTTCCAACACCTATAAGTTCGCCAGTCTCTTTATGATAATACGCTGGAATCTGGTGTCACCACCACAGCTGGCGAGAGATACACCAGTCACGAAGATTGTATATCCAGTCTTCGAATGTTTTTTCGAATCTGCTTGGGATAATCTCGAATTCTTTATTCTTGTATCCTTTGATGACTTTCTCTGCCATGACGCTTGCTCGGACAAACCATTGTGTCGAGACGACGGACTCTATTCTGCATCCTCCACGACTACAAAAACCGACTTTGTGTGTGTATGGCTCGATCTTGACGAGATTTCCCTTGGTTCTAAGAAGTTCGACGATATTCTCGCGAGCCTCTTTCTCAGCCTTGAGTCCTTCGAAGATTCCTGCTTCTTTTGTCATGAAGCCATTCTTATCAATTACCTGATAGTCAACCTTGAGCTTATGTCGTTTTCCAAATTCGAAATCTGACGGATCGTGAGCTGGGGTGACTTTTACGGCGCCAGTTCCGAATTCCATATCGACCATATCATCAGCAATAATAGGAATTTCTTTATTGATAATAGGGAGAATGACAGATCGTCAGATAAGTTTCTTGTATCGCTTATCTTTTGGATGGACGGCGATAGCTTGATCTCCGAGGAGTGTCTCAGGTCGAGATGTAGCGACCATGATTTCTTTGTCACTTCCAGAGACAAAATAATTTATATAATACATTTTCTCTTCGATCTCCCTATGCTCTACTTCAATATCTGATATGACAGATTCTATTACTGGAGAATAATTTACCATATACTCGCCGCGGTATATGAGTCATTTATTATAGAGATCAACAAAAATATTTTCCACGAGAAGATTGGATTTTTCATCGAATGTATATCGTTCATGTTTCCATGACACTGAGGCCCCCATAAGACTCATCTGATTTTGTATATTTCCACTATACTCACTTACCCAATCTTTACATGCTTCGATGAATTTCTCACGTCACATATCTTTTCGGTGGATACCTTGTTTTCCGAGGCGTTCCTCGACTTTTGCTTGTGTCGATATTCCAGCATGATCTGTCCCAGGAATCCAGAGAGTATCGTCTCACTTCATACGATGATAGCGCACCATGATATCTTCGAGTGTGAGCGTGAGTGCGTGTCCAATGTGGAGATTTCCTGTCACATTCGGAGGAGGAATAGGTATATAGAAAGTCTTTCCAGTTCTCGATGGTTTTGGAGAAAAACTATCATGTTCTTTCCAAAGTTCTTGCATTTTTTTCTCTCCTGATTTTGGATCATATTGTTTTGGGAAGTCGAGCATAGAGAAAATGATTATGGATGATAGATACTAGAATAGAGAATAGGACAGTATTTGCAAATCTTTTTATCGAAATGCTCGAGATATGACTACGAGAAATGTCTTTGCGAGAATGAGCATATCGAGAAGGAGAGAATAGTGTTCGATATAGTATGTATCATAGCCGACCTCTTCTTCAAATGTATTTTTCTCTCTTCCATAGACTTGTGCCATTCCTGTGATACCTGGCTTTATCGTAAGGAGTTGATAGTGACGCTCTTCATAGAGGTTGACTTCCCTTGGCTGATGTGGACGTGGTCCTATGAGGGACATATTCCCGATAAGGACATTGTAGAGTTGGGGGAATTCATCGAGAGAGAGTCGTTCGATGATTTTTCAGACTTTTGTTTTGCGGGGATCATTAGCTATTTTGTAGAGAGGCCCTTTTCGTGTGTCAGAGTTTTTCTTAAGTTTTTCTTCGTATTTGAGTGCCTCGTCATTCTTACTCTCTATTCCATAGCTATCTTTTATACAATATTTCCACTGCATATAGCGGAATTTATAGAGTGAGAATTCTCTTCCAGAGAGGCCAATTCGACGATTTCTGTAGATGATAGGGCCACTTGGATCTTCGATTTTTATACAAAGTGCGATGATAAGAAGAAGAGGAGAAAAGAGTATAATACTGACAAAAGAAAATACTATATCAAAAATCCTCTTCATAATACGTTCCCATGGAGATATCGATAATGCTGAGCTTTCTACTACCAATATTCCTCATATAAATGTATCTGATTTTGATATATCATGTACTTGTGGGAGTATTTTCGGATAGGCAAATCGTACTCCATATATTGAGCAGAGAGATATGAGATCATTTCTTTGATTTTCAGGAATTTTTCCATTAAGGAGAAGCACTTTTTCTACCTTCTTCCCTCGTATAAGCGCATGGATAGTATCCATATTCTCTATACTTAGATATTTATAGAGAGCATCAGGGTCAAGAGATAGATGATATTCATAATTATCTTTTTCTGAGAGAACGAGGATATTTTTCTTTTCGAGATATCATTTCTTATAGAGCTCTCGCATTGTCATCTTTATTACTATCCTGAGTAGGATAGAGAATACCGTAGAGAGTATCCATACATAGAGAATAATAAGTCGTGGTATCTCCTGTGCAAAGAGAAATCCTGTCGAGAGATAGATAAATCCAATGTAGAGAAGAAACCAGAGACTACTTCGAATAATCACTTTCCTGACTTCTTCAAATATTGTCTGTGAGAGCTTATATTGATAGAGTCCACCAGTTGAGAATATCATTCACCAGAAGAATGCTCATGAGATTACAAAAGGAAGAAATTGTTCTCTGCTAATATACGGTATAGGAAGCTGAATATACGGTATACCATCGGTAATACTTCGTAGAAAATACGCCAAGAAAAATATCAGAATAATTCCAGTTATTTCTAATATTGGAGTGATGACGGATTCTATGACTTCATTGCGTTTCATGGCAAAAAATGAAAATGCTTGAAAAAATATTGTTTCTTCCTACAATGAACCAAAACTTTCTTCTATGTTTTCTTCTCATCCATTTCTTGTATTCTTTTTGATCATATTTCTTATAATGCTTATCGCGTATATCACTATATATATAGTTTTATCGTGACGTGTCAAGAGTCTCGAAAAGGAACTCTTATCTCTTTTTATCAAGAAGACTTCCAAGATCCCAGCCCTTATAGAAGTCATGCGTCCTTATGTAGATAGGAAAGAATCATTCGACCCTATTATTCGAGTTCATACTGAAGTGATGATCGAGGAATTTCAGTCAATCTATGATATTTTGAATCATAATGTGAGTATACAGAGCAACTTCCTTTTTCTTATGCAACTTTCTGTACATATACCAAGACTTCAGAAGGACGAATATTTTATCTATATGAGAGATTTTATTATTGACTTTGAGAAACATATGCGATCAGATTTTGATCTCATCTTTCTCGCCATAGAGAAATGGAATAGATTTATTCGCATCAAAAATATGACGCTTATTGGCTATTTTCTTCCTGGAGAGTATCAGCAACAGATGAAATAATTTTTTTCTTGCTAAGAAAATAGAGGTATATCCCTCAAAAAATGAGAGGAAGACTATACATCATACCGAGAGTAATCCATTGTGTTCCGAAGAGATAACCTATTTGAGTATCGGGAAGACGAAAGAATTCTGCGAATATTCGAAGTATACCATATCCAATAAGAAATATTGCAGATGCTCTTCATGGTGTCCGTCCATTTCTCTGTTCATATTTTCTGAAAGACTGCATAATAAAAAGAAGAACTATACCTTCGAGAAATGCCTGAAGCAGAGGACTTGGAAAATGAGGGATGGAGTCTATCATCATAGGAAATGGTCAAGAATAAGGACTATATCATGGAAGTTCTCCATTGATAGCATTCCCAATACGGCCAAGTCAAAGGGCAAGAGGGAGTATAGCGACGAGAGGATCTGCGAGATCATAGAGGGAATATTTTTTTCTCCACGAGAAAAGGAGAAGTGCAAAAATAACTCATAAAGCTCATCCATGGAAACTCATACCTCATTTCCAGACAGCAAATATATCGCTCGGATGTGCTACAAAATAAGGAAGGTCATAAAGGAGTACATATCCAAGTCTTCATCCGAGTACAACGCCGAAAAATATATATATGAGGAAGTCATCAATATGATCTTTCCTTAAATATCCATATTTCTTCACAAAAATATAGCATATACTGAAGCCAATAGCATACATAAATCAATACCAAGTTGGGCTTATCTGTATGCCGAAGAAAGACCATTCAAATATATGCATGTGTGCAAAAAAATTATACAATAAAATAGATTTCTCTTTATGGAAGAGTTTTTGTCGTGATTTTAGGGAGTTTTCCCCTATAATCAAGCGCAATACTCCTATTATCCTATCGATTTTTTATGAATCGTAAAACTTTCTTTGCGATCATCTTGATTTGTATATGCTGACTTTTTGTTTTTAATGCACTTTCTTTGAGTAATTATTTTCGTATTCGAGGATATTTTATTCCTGATGATACATGGCCACTTGGTCATCCTGGAATAGTATCATTTGATATCGGCGCTACGAATAGTGGATTTGCTCCTGGTATTGATCCAGATGGATATCTTTCTGGAAGTTTCTGGCTTGGGAAAGTAGGATGGGCAACTTTCAGTCATACAGACCCAAGTGTCGAGAAACCACGAGTCCTTTGCGATAATAGTGTATTTCATGATACGAATTATATTTGTCCGCTGACTTGATTTGCCTGGAGTGAGAATGCTGGATGGATAGCACTTTCTGGATCATGGATTGATGGATGATCATGAGTCTACTATAATCCAGCAAGTGGTCTTATCGAATGATTTGGCCATAGTAATGCTCTCTGATGGATTCCGTTTTATGCAAATACTGCACCAGTTTTGTCATGAGCTACAAGTCAGACATGAGTCACCCTTGATGGTATTGATCTTAATTTTATCGGGAAAATTGCTGTGATCGGAAATATTGCTGGAACGCGAATCTATAATCTTCCAAATCAGCAGGTCGGATATATATTTAGCTCGATCAATCATTCCGAGATTCTCAATACTATACGAAAAAATATCGCGCTCATTTCGAGAAATATTCCAGATACAGACCTGACCGATCCTTCGAATAACTTTGATTTCTTTGTTCATAAGTCTTCAGATTATGATACGAGCAATTTCTGATGGATATGGCCACCAGGGAAAAGAAGTATAATAATTATCGGAAAAGATCTTATTCTTGACGCAAGAAGCCCTGCATATCAGGTCGGTGATTCGACCGATTTGAATCGTGCATTTATTGTTCTCAAAGATGCAAATGGAAATGGATGAAATATCATTATCGGTGAGAATGTAAAACGAATTTATGCATTTATGTATGCTGAGTGAATTATATATTCATGAAATAAGACTGCTGGAGTCATCACTCCGTTTGTCGGATCATGAGTATGGAATATTCCAGCAAATCAGCTCTATATCAAGTGAGCAATCATATCGAAGAATACAATCGGAGGATCTCTCCAGTCTCCACCAGTATGTCCTGTCGTGATCAATGAATGTACTCCAGCACAGGCACAAGTATTTGATTTCAATTATTTCCGTGCATATGATCCCAATGATTCTGCACAAAAAAGTGTACCATATGATGATCCGAGATTCAATGTAGCAACACTGGTAATAGATTATAATCAGTGACTTACTTCCGATCCTCCTCCAGGTATACTTTCCATACTTCAGTAACTTTTCTTTTATGCGTTTACGCTTTACTCTCTTTGCCATTGTATCTCTCTTCTCTTTTTTCGGAAAGACAGAAAGCCTTGGTGCTCTCTCGTATCCAATTAGCACTCCTGCATGAGAGACAGTATGATGAACATATCGAACATATTTCGATAATATCTTTGCAAATGCTGGAGATGATTGTGATGTATTTGGACAAGTAATATGAGGATTTACTTCTACATGAGTACCTCACTGTGTCACTCCAGTAAGTTCTGGTCTTTTCTTGAGTGGACAGACAACATGAGATACTATCTATTTCGATGGTACGAATTGGGTAAGGACGAATAATATATTCAATGCTGGATGAAATGTCGGTATCTGAACAACGACTCCATGATCCAAGCTCGAGGTCAATGGACAGGTAAAAATTACTGGAGGTGGATTTGCTTCTGGTAAGATCCTCACTTCTGATAGTGCATGACTCGCGTATTGGTCAGATGTTGCACCAAGCGTCTCGTCATCTGGTATTACTGGTGGAACTGAGAATTATCTTCCAAAATTTGGAGTTGGATGAAACGGATTGAATCTTTCCCAGATTTTCGATAATGGTGTGACGATCGGTATTGGTACTATTCTCCCAAGTGCGAGTGTAAAACTCGATGTCATAGGAGATATATTGGTCAATGCTATTCGTATCGGTCGATGACCATCGAATCTTGCTGGAAATACCGTTTTCTGATTCAATGGTCTACTCGCAAATATTATAGGGAATTCGAATAGTGCTTTCTGATATGCAAGCCTTCTTTCAGATATCGGATCATACAATACAGCTGTCGGGTATGGATCACTCCAATGAAAAGCAGCAGGAGATAATAATACAGTCATTGGATGACTTGCGGGATCGACACTGACTTCTGGCGATAACAATATATTCGTCGGATACAATGCTCAGCCAAATATTTCGACAGGTGCATCCAATCAGCTCAATATTGGCAATTGGATATATGGTGATAATGGAAATATCGGTATCGGTGTGACGAATCCAAGTGCAAAACTTGAAATCAACGGACAAATAAAAATCACGAGTGGTGCAGGATCAGGAAAGATCCTTGTTTCTGATACAACTGGACTTGCATCATGGCAAGCGAGTGTTCCTGCTTCGAATGTCGACGCAGCCAATATTACTGGCGGAGTACCAAACTATATTACAAAATTCTGAAGTGGGGGAGTCGGTATATTCCAGTCACTTCTCTATGAAGTGGGCGGATTCATAGGACTTGGAAATACAAATCCATCCGCAGAACTCGATATTACAGGACAGATAAAAATTCGAGGATGATCTCCATGAGCTGGTCGAGTCTTGACTTCTGATGCAACTGGTCTTGCAAGCTGGGTCAATCCATCTGTAGCCACGAATGTCTATGCGACAGGAGTCCTTGCAATGAGCTCAAGTGGAGGATATATCACAAAATTTATGCCTTCTGGAAGCGGCATTACCAGTTCATTTATTTTCGAAAGTGGATCATTCATATGAATAAATAAAACGAATCCTTCCTATATTCTTGATGTCAACGGGACATGAAACTTCATCTGATTCCGCCTTCCTACATGAGCAGCTCTTGGAAAAACTCTTGTATCCGATGCTTCTGGAAATGCAAGTTGGACGACAACAGTCTCATGAGCAACAGCTACTGGTATCACAGGCGGTACGCAGAACTATGTTTCTAAATTTGGTACAGGATGAAATGGAATTTATCCTTCTCAAATATTCGACTCAGGAACTGGAGTTGGAGTTGCTACAGCAAGCCCAACGACAGCACTTGATGTCAATGGTCAGATTCGTCTCCGAACATGAGCAGGGAATGGACTCTATCTCGTCTCAGATACTACTGGTATAGCAAGTTGGACATGAGCCGTCACCGCAACATCACTCAATATTACAGGACAAGCACTTGGAACAACTCTCTACTACAATGGTACAAGCTGGCTCGCAAGCACAAATATCTATAATTCATGAGCAAATGTTGGTATTGGTACCGCTACTCCTATCGCTAAGTTGGATGTGAATGGTGCTGGTCGTATCACTTGAGACCTCACTGTTCAAGGAAAACTTATCACAGATACAATTGTGAATCGTACCGTCAATAATGTTTCTATCTCAGGATCTCTCCTCCCTGATGCAGCAACTCCAAGTACATATAGAGATATCTGATCGGCAGCTCTTCCGTGGAACAATCTCTATCTCGGCGGTCAGATAAAAATTGCTTGAGGTTCTCCTGGTCTCTGAAAAATTCTGACTTCCGATGCTACAGGTCTTGCTACATGGGCAACATGATTTTCTGGAACTACTACTGCCAGTGGTATCACCGGTGGTACACAAAACTATGTTACAAAATTTGGCGTAGGAGGAAATGGTATTATAAATTCTCTTATTTATGATAATGGTACCAATATTGGTATTGGTACAGCTACACCAGGAGTAAAATTTGAGCTCAATAGTGGTTCATGAAATACAAGTGGGTTTAAATTTACACAACTTACAGCAACATCTCCGATATTTTGATGAGTAGCATCACCACTTGGTGTCGATGGAAGTGGAAATGTTGTCGTCGCCCAACAATGAGCTATTCCAGTTTATACAGCACTTGGTGCAACCCCAAATGCAGCTATCAATACATCTGTCAATCCTCCGACAATTGGTGCTAATTATGATAAATATTTTACTATCAATGCTCGTGAGTCATTTACCGTGACT